>CAZHPP010000690.1:0-1974 GCA_964534535.1 uncultured Victivallales bacterium
TGAAAGGCATTCCGTGACGTGGTCGTCGGACTCTTCCAGGATGATTCTGATTTCGGTGATCCCCGCGAGCACGCAGAAATCGACCATGAATTCAATCCATGGCTTGTTGGCAATATGGATGGTGTACGGCGAGGAGTCCGGGAACGACTTGCGCACCCAGGCTGCAGAAGGCTCGTCGCAGATCATGAGACATTTCATGTCAGTAGGCTCCCCTGCCTGTCAGGACGGCCGGAATGGTTTTCAGCATGATCAGGATGTCGCCCCAGAGCGACCGGCTCAGAATGTATTCCTTGTCCAGCGCGACCTGCTGCTTGAATCCGATGTCGCTGCGTCCGGAAATCTGCCAGAGTCCCGTGATCCCCGGAACCACATGGAGGCGCTTCCGGTCGTCGAGGGAGTATTTGTCCACTTCGGAAGGAAGCGGGGGGCGCGGGCCGATCAGGCTCATGTCTCCGGTCAGGACGTTGACCAGCTGCGGCAGTTCGTCGATGCTGAATTTGCGGATGAATCTTCCCACGCGGGTGATCCGGGGGTCGCGCTTCATCTTGAAGATGACTCCGTCGCTGGACTCGTTCATGGATTCCATGTCTTTTTTCCGTTTTTCGGCATCAATATACATGGAACGGAACTTGTAAAAGTTGAAATGACGGCCGTCAAGCCCCACCCGGATCTGGCGGAAGATCAGCGGTCCGGGGGAATCCAGCCGGATCAGGATCGCGGTGAGCAGGAACAGGGGGGAGAGCATGATCAGCAGCAGGCAGGAAGCCACCACGTCCAGACCGCGTTTGAGGGCATATGTGGCGCTCACGGTCATGTTCCACATGCGGACTTTCCAGCGGATGGAACGCGGATCGTGCTTCCCGGACCGGGAAAGCAGGAATTCGATCAGTTCCTCGCGGAGGTCATGTTCGGAATGTTTCGGGTCGCGGATTCTGCGCCGCTTTTCCGGAGGCAATGTAAAAGAGCCGGTGCTTGTGGAATCGGGTACCGGTTTCAGATCGTCGCTCATGGGGGACCTGCTCCTTATTTTTGATTCAGAGCTTCAATCGCGGCGTCAAGGGTGTCATATATGTCAAAAATCTTATAGGCTCTCGTGATTTCCAGGATCATCCGCGCGCTTTCCGTCACGCACGCAAGTTTCAGGTCGCCGCCGTATTCGTTGCTGCTTTTCAGACAGAAAACCATGACGCCGAGCCCTGTGCTGTCAAGATAGTCAAGCCCGTGACAGTCCAGTACAAAACGCCTGTGCGTGGCGATATGCTTCAGGAATTCAGCCCGCAGTGCTTCCGCGAACTGTGCGTCAAGACGTCCTTCCGGAACGATGACGATCACTCCTGATTTTTCGTAACTGCTGATTTCCATGCCGCACCAATGTTATCTCTTCTGCCGTAAAATGCATTAATATGGTAATATATCGTCAAGGCGTGATTTTTCAAGCGGATTTGCCCAATAAAATAAAAAGTGCCGGAACAGGGGAGCCGATTGTTCCGGACATACTGCAATTTTTCCCTCTTCCGTGCACTGATGCTCTTGATTTTTTCCGAAACTGTGGAATATTATTCAGGTGCTTAACTCTAACCAAATCAGGAGGATCGAAGCCCAATGAAAACGTTCATCGCCGCGCTGGCAGCGCTGCAGACCGCAGCATGTTTTGCGCAGACAGCCGCTCCCCAGGCAAAGCAGGCCGCCATTTCGGCCGCTTCAGGAGCCGTGCAGCAGTTCCCGACAAGCGGAATCACCCCGCTCTGGTGGATCGCCCCGATCTGCGCCGTCGTCGCGCTGATCTCGGCCTGGATCTGCTACCGTCTGATGCTCAAGGCCCCGAAGGGCAATGCCCGCATGGAGGAAATCGCCGGATACGTCCGCGAGGGCGCAATGGCCTACCTCAGGCAGCAGTATTCCCGCGTGGGACTCGTCTTCATCGTCCTCTTCGTGATCTTTGCCGTTCTTGCCGCTCTGAAAGTCCAGAACCCG
>CAZHPP010000691.1:0-1968 GCA_964534535.1 uncultured Victivallales bacterium
TTTGGGTTCATTCACGCTCCTTTCATGGTTATGGAGAGCGTTATTGTCCTCCAACTTATTATGCCATGGAAAGTCCCAAAATTAAGCTCTTTTTCAGCGCTTTTTGACTGTTTTCGATCTGTTTTCAAACTTATTTCCCCTCTGGTTTAACAGGAATTCAGCTGTTTTTAGAGTTGTTCCGTCGGACGGCCTCGGACGGCCTTTTTTAAATTTTAATATGCACAAGAACAGTTGAACCCCAAAAGGAAAGAGCGCTTCAAAACCCTTCCCTTTTCTCTGTAAGAGCCATGATAACAGCGACCTGTTTTGTTTTAAAAGAACGCTTTTTCGGATATTTTTGAATTTTCCACTGGCAGTGGAAAATTTTCCCCGCAGTGTTCCCAGATGGCGCTGGCAGCGAAATTGACCGCGTGGGCGAAGTCGTCCGGGACGCCTGGATCGAAAAGCAAAAAAAATGGCAGTACCGAGAATTAATTTCTTCAGGGTACTGCCACAGGTTCAGCTCCCAAGTCGGGAGAGAACAGTGTAACTCACAGTTCCATCAAAGCCGAAACCATCTGTAGCAGGGAGAATGTCGAGCCACGTTGCAGTTCCATATCTTCCGGCACCAGCGTTTGAGCGCAGGGACCTTCCGTGCGGCAATATCGGGGATTTTCTAAATATCTTCATTTCTGTTATTTCCTTCTTCTATGGTGAATCGATCTTTATCAAAGGGTTGTATCCAACGCTTTCAGACGAGTGATATATCACTTTCCCCATTTCTACGCTCAAAACTCGTATTTTCTCCTTTGGAGGATCACCCGGGGTTCATAAAAATTCAGGAGGGAAACCAATAGACATTGCCGCCGTATCCATTCCTGCAAGTTATCATCGGCATCGTTTTCCATACCTGAAACGAGGTCTGTTTGAGGGAAACGGCACGTTGAAGAAAGCTGCGGGGAAGAACAATTCGGAACTCCCGCCCAAAAGAGATATCCGCTCTTACAATCGCGTAAAATCCGCCGTCTCCCTGCGTCCGGATTCGAAAAGACCGTTTCCCGTGAGAAACCAGTTCGAGCTGCTGAAAGCGTTTGTCGCCCCTGATCGAAGTAAGGAAATGGCGCAGCGCATTGAATCCGCGTTGCGACAAGTCCAGCTGGAGCCGGAGCTTATCACGGGTTGGCCGGACAGTCGTCCAGACAGGCGCACGCATCGACGAAACAGGGGCTCTCCAGCACCAGGGGCCTGATTCCATCTCAAACGCATAAGAAGCCGGCTTTCCTTCTTTTTTCAGAATGTATATACGGGAATCGTAATCCGCTTCCCGAAAAAATCTTGTCATACGGTGTACTGCCTTCAGGAAAGGAGAAACGGAAGGAAGGGTAAAATACAGCTTGCTATTGTTCCCGACCATTTCAGGGAAATACAAGTACAGAACTTCCGTTTGGCCGATCGCGCTGATGTGACCGGTTTCCGGGCAGAAGCTGATTTTCTGTTCGCTCTGCGGAATGCCGCTTTCCTCCAGAAACCCGGTCAGCTTATTCAATACGGGAATCAGTCCCTGCCTGAAGTGAAGAACCATTTCCTTTACATACTTGTCATCCACCGGGGTTGACGGGAGAATATAACGGCATGGAAAACGGTATGTGGAGACATGTCCATGGAAACGGAGCCGGCAGTAGATACTGTCTTCCTGAGAGGCTTCATCCTCCATAAACCATTCGATTCTTCCTCCGGCACAGGAAAACGACTTGACGCATCGGACCAGATCCCGGAAAAAGATGAGTCTCTGGAAAAAATTCCATCCGCTTTCCTCGCAGGGCATTTTATATTGGTATGTGCCATTCAGCACCGGAATGCGGAAATCAAGGGTTCCCGTCCCGGGATTGGAACAAATCAGAACGGTCTGCGCTTCCGGATTCAGTCCGTAGTCCCGGAAAATGCCATCCAATGCGGAAATCATGGCAATGACCGAAACGGTTTTGACCG
>CAZHPP010000692.1:0-1962 GCA_964534535.1 uncultured Victivallales bacterium
GTAAGTGTGGAAGAATGCCCCCGGTTTTGAAGCCGGGGGTGTTTCTTTTTTGAGGCGGAACAGGCCATGTTCGTTTTGAGTCATGGTCAGGCCTCCGCATGGTTGAAATTCAGCATACTGCGGACGCTCTGCGGGTCGATGCGGACAAGGCGCTTGCTGATCTTGACGGCCGAGAGCCGCCCCTGTTTGACGTAATGGTTCACGCTGTTCAGGGAGACACCCAGCAGGGCGGCTGTCTCCTTCCGGGTCAACGGCTTTTCCGCGCACCCTGTTTGCGGCACAGGTGCGGTTCCGAACGCCTTCAGCGCTTCGACAAGCGAATGCGGCGAAAGCTCCGGAACATACGCCTGTAACATTGTGGTTGCGGCTGTGAGTACAGCGGGGGTGATGCTGGTTCTGATGTTCATAATTCCCTCCTCGGGTATGTTTTGAACCTGCGTTTTGCAAGTTCTTCACATTCCCGGGGACGTGCGAAAAATTGGGACTTTTATTTTTTTGTTTGAGTGTAAAATGACGTGCGAAAAGGTGCGACTCGATGTGCGAAAAATCAGAGCATCAACGGCAAAGGTGGAAAAACAAAAAAAGAGCGACATTGCTGTCGCTCACATGAAGAGGATATCAGTATGACTATATTTCAGTACCGAGGCTTAACAGGTTCTTTCAAACCATCCTTCGAATAATCTTTCTTTTTACCAGTTCGATTCCATTGCAGTCGTGTGATGCCAATGCCAATAAACTTTGAGTTAATATTATCCACAACATATCGTATATGGTGGGGAGAACATTTTAACTCAACAGCCAACTGTGATTGCGTTTTATGAATTCTACACCCCGAAATTACTTTACGCTCTTCATCAGATAAACCACCCATTTGTTTAATCATCTTTTGTGACATGTTAAAGGCCTTGATATCTTCATCTCTTGCCTCTTCAACCATTGGCGGAACGCCCTCGGTCTGTTTCACCACGGTGTTCAACTTCCGGTCGACATTTTCTTTCAACCATTCATTGTCTTTTTCCAGCCGATCCAGTTCCTTTTTCGTCCGTTCCTGTCCCTTTTTTATCCGTTCCTGTTCCTTTTTCATCCGTTCAATGGTCGACTTCAATTTGGGATTTTCTTCCGCCAGCGGAGTCAATTCATCGATGTTGTTCTTATAGTCGTTTATTATTTTGTCCGCTACCACAGACTCCCAATAAAAATCAAGTTCGCTAGCGACTGTCTGTTCTTTCCAACTCAAACGCCATATTTCTTTTATGTAATCGTTCTCAGCCTCTAACTCATTTTCTTTGGAATGACCTCGTTCTTCAAGGATTGAATCAATTTGGGCGATCTTGGTCTTGGCTTCATCATAGTCGTGACGATACATGGCAATGCACTTGTCAACTATCTTTCCCATAGCTCTTAGGTTTGCCTCTACGTCCGAAGGAAAACCCGACAGATCGGGATTGTAGGATTTCTTCCATATGTCATACAGTTCCTTGAGGTGTTTCTCTTCCATGCCAAGCTTTTCAGACTGGTTTTTCGAAAGCATCTCTTCGTAGGAATATCCGTAGAACAGCGGCTCCCGAAGGGT
Source organism: uncultured Victivallales bacterium (assembly GCA_964534535.1). Lineage (GTDB taxonomy): Bacteria > Verrucomicrobiota > Lentisphaeria > Victivallales > UBA1829 > CAZHPP01. Next base: position 1,574 of record CAZHPP010000692.1, read on the forward strand.
ATCGCACGCGTGTGACAGAAAAAACTCTGTGTACATTCCCATATTCAGACTCCTTTGATTTGATTCAGAATAGATTTAACGGTTTCAATTGGCAGGGTGTCGATCATCTGACGGAGTTCGGCACGTTCATCGGGTACGGCGTCCGCCTCGGACGGGGACGGCAACTGGAGCAAGTCCGCGTACTGAACGGCGGCGTGGTCTGAAATCCGGGTGTAGTGTTCCGTCATGGCGGGACTGGAATGCCCGGCGTTCCGCTGGATCACAGCGGCCGGCGTCCCCTTTTCGGCATTGTGGGAGATGTACGAATACCGCAGGGAATGGAACCCGACTTCGACAACAGCCCGGACGGCCTTCTGAACGAGCTTTCCTTTTTCATTGCGGACTTCGGG
>CAZHPP010000693.1:0-1163 GCA_964534535.1 uncultured Victivallales bacterium
CATAGCAATGATTAACAGATAAACCACAGCTTAAATTACAAGACAGATTTCCCTTAACAGGGAAATCTGTCTTTTTTTATATAAAATAAAAAAAAGGAGTGGATTTCATGCAAAACGAAGAAGGTCAGAGAAGTTTTTCTGACATCATTGTGCGGGCGGACTCGAAGGGAAAGATCCTGGATTTCCGCAACAACCTCAATCTGGCATATCCTGAGCACTACGCTATGCTGCAAGGAGTAGGAGGAAACGGTTTCGCATACAGCAGCGGGATTGCCGCCTTCATTACGGATTACAGCAAAGGGACGGGAGAGGGAAACTCCATCACGGTAAAAGCAAATCTCCCCCCTGAGCTGTTTCAGCAGATCGGATACATCTGTCTCCGCAACACAGGCAGCGATATTTATTCCGATGGCGGAGCCACTGCCGGCATTATTTCTCTTCTTTGTAAGATGTCCGGCGCAATTCTGAATGCCATCAATGGCAGTTTGCTGTTTTGTGCAGGAAAACTGAAGAAGGGAAATGACGAACAAGTGCTTGCATCGTTCGGCAGTTCTCTGAAAGGGGCAAAAGCGGCTCTGATGCAGAGCATTGACACAACGCCTCCTGTTTTTGGCCGTCACACGGATTTCCTTTACCGGCAGGAACGGGTGAACGTTTATGCCACAGACAACGGATTCGTTCCTGTGTCCACCGTGCTTATTGCGCGGCAGGGAATCAGAAAAGACGGAACGGTATCGCAGAAGCCGTGGACGGTGAAAATCTCCAATTTCATGGCAAAACCTGTCCCTCATCAGAACGGCACTACCGCTTACGATAGCGCCTCAATCAAGGACAGAAAAGAGGTATTCATTCTGCTTTCCGATGATGATATGCACCGCTGTGCATACCGTGTAGAACGGTTTATCAACGTGTGGGAATGCAGTGAAGGAATTCCGCTGGTGAAGGAAGGTCTCGCAATGCGCGAAAGCATCCGAACCCAGCACAAAAAGCAGTAAGGAGGAATAAAATTCATGGAAAACGCAGAAAAAAGCCGGCTCGCACTTTCGCGGAAGTGCAACTACGACCCGACGGTTGACATGATCTCAATTAAAAAGCAAATCGGAGACAGAGAACGGGAGGAAAAGTATCTCGAAGTGAAGTATCGAGTCCAATGGTTCAACATT
>CAZHPP010000693.1:1177-1960 GCA_964534535.1 uncultured Victivallales bacterium
GTGCTGGGCGCGGAAAACGGCATCCAGGGCGTTATTGACGATGCGGATGTCTGTTATATCCCGGAAACAAAAACGTATAAGGCGACAGCCAGCGTTTTTATGGATGGGGCTCTCGCTGGGAAATCGTCTGCCGGTGTTTTTGCAGATACCCCGGATCGGCTTAATGTTGCGATTCAGACGGCAGCAACATTTGCGAAAGGGCGAGCCCTCGCAAATGCAGGATTCGGCACTGCAAACTGTTCTTCCGCAGAAGAAGGAGCGTCGGAACAGTGTGATGCTGGCATTGTCGTCAAAACGAATCCGATGAACCCGATGGAAGCAAGGATTGAACCGGTGCCTTCCCGGACGGCACAGACAAAGCCTGCTGCGGAAACAGGAACAGAACCTCAGGCAGAAAAGCCGCGGCGTCAGGAAAAGCCGGCAGAAAGCAAAAGCGAAAAAGCTGAAAACCCGATGCTCACCAATCAGCTCAAAATGCCGACGTATGAGGATGCACTTCGCTTCGTTATTCCCATCGGAAGTTTCAAGGGGAAAACATTCTCCGAAGCGCTGGGTGAACGGGGCGGCATTGCCGAGTTTTACGCCAGCCCCCAGTTTACCAATACCTCGCATCCCATGCTGAAGCTGTCGGCCCAGGCAATCGTGAATCATGCCGCTCAGGCATAATTCCGCTGCAAATCAAAAAGAAGGAGGTGGGAGGACGTGCCCCAAAAATTTTCCATAAATATCGAGGATGTGGTTGATCTGATTGGCCTTGAAAGAGACCCAAAATCAAAGCGCGGA
>CAZHPP010000694.1:0-1955 GCA_964534535.1 uncultured Victivallales bacterium
CATCAGAAGGTTCTGCGTGTTCTCCGGAACGATGCAGCCGTACGGGATCTCATAGTATCCGCCGTCCGGCAGTCTTGCGATCCTTGTGCCCGTGCCGGAGGGATTGTGTATGTCGATCGGATATGCGCATCGCGCGATTGCGTCTTCAAACTTGGCGCTCCGCATGAAATCCTTTTCCGTCAGATATGCGAGTCCGCGGACTCTTCTTGATTCGCGGACTCCGATCTGGGCTCCGAAGGAACGGATCATGGAGTTTTCAAATCCGGGGACTTCGTTCCGCAGCCAGAAGAAGATTTCACGCATCTGACGGTGCGATTCCAGTTCGGCATCGCAGAGTTCAAGCCCGTCCACGGGAGATTTCCCCACAATCCGCGTCGTGTTGAAATGCATTTCGTCTTCGCGGAGGCACGGGAACTTCAGAATATTTTCCCTGGGACAATGGATCTTTCCCGCCGCCTTTGCCTCGTCGTACAGCCGGTTGAGGTCGGCCGGAACCCTGGAATGGTCCACTCCGTCGAGCTTGAAACAGAGCGTCATGGGCTGGCACAGCCCGCTGTCGGCGGCTCCCGTTTCGATCCGGCATCCGGCCAGTTCTGCAAGATCGGCGTCCCCCGTCGCGTCGATGAACATTTCCGCATGGACTTCCGAACAGCCCGATTCAGAATGCAGAACGGCAGAGATGATCCGTCCGTTTTCCATGCGGAGATCCGTCACTTCGTGACCGTAAAGGATGCGGACTCCGGCTTCCAGCAGAAGGTCTTCCGCCGCAAGCGCGGCAATCTCTTTGGAAATCGTGCGCCCCGGATTGTCCGCAAGCTCGGAATCTTCCGTCCATTTCCGCACGGATTCCGGGTAGTACCGATGCATTTTCTTCACCCATTCCCCATACAGCGGACGGTCCAGCGGCGCGAAGTGCCCTCCGCCCAGACTGAGGTGCGACGCCATGAACGGCGTGATTTCCCCGATATACGCCATGCCTCCGGGAAAGTTCGCGCGTTCCACGACAAGAACTTTTTTCCCGAGCCGGGCCGCAAAGACGGCCGCGCCAAGACCTCCGGGCCCCGCGCCCGCGACCAGAACTTCTGTTCCCTTCAGAGTTTTCATCGAATCATTCCTTTCCTGCTGGTTTTCTTATATCATATCCCGCATTCTGTTCAAATAAAAGGAAAATCTCCGACGATTGATTTGCTTTTCCTGCTGTTTTATGCTATCTTTCCGCTATGCGCAGGATGATGGTACAGGCTGTCGAAACATTCAGGACATTGACTGGGATCACGCCGGTCATCTATTCCTGCGTCCCTGAATTCGCATTCGCGTTCCCCATGCACGGGATCCATTCCTGCGCCCGATGCAGGAAAGTCAAACTCGCCGGATTTGAAGCCGAATGCGTCCGCTTCTGCTGCCACGGCACCATCAGCTCCGCTGCCCAGTTTCCGGAAGGATGCCTCAAACAGTGTTTCGCCGGGATCACGGAATGCGTCGTCCCTGTCTTTTCCGGGTCGAGACTGCTTGGAACGCTGCTGGCCGGGCCGTGGCATTCCGCCGAAATTCCGGACGCAGAAACAAGACGGTCGGAATTCCATCCGGGACATCTTCCCTCACAGGATTTCTCCGATCCGAAATTTCCGCCCGCGGTCATCTTCGAGGCGCTTCATCAGCTTGCCGCGCGCCTGGCAGAATGTTACGAAGCCTCAGGGCGCGGCAGCCTGGAGGAAACCCGTGCAGAAAGAATCGAATCCGTTTTCCAGAGCCAATGCTCATCCGGACTCACCTTGCGCGGTCTGGCCGATATCCTCTGCCTCAGCCCGGACCGGACGGCCCACCTGGTCCGGGAACTCACAGGAAAATCCTTCCGCGAACAGCTGCTCGAACACAAACTCCTCTATGCGGATTATCTGCTCCGCCACACGTCCCTTTCCATCAAGGAGACTGCGGAAAGAAGCGGATTCCATGCG
>CAZHPP010000695.1:0-1953 GCA_964534535.1 uncultured Victivallales bacterium
GCATCGCGCCGAACATCGCCTCCATGAAGGTCTTTTTCACGGGCTGCTTTTCCGCTTTGCGCAGCACCGTAAGGCCCCAGAAGGTGAAGAACATCGTGACGGGACGGCCCATGGCCGCCGCACCGTTGGCGATGATGAAGCTGGCGAGCACCTTGTCCAGATCGCCCGAAAAGACGATGATCGTTTTGCCCTGCGGGGTATCGTGCACCAGCGGCTCCACGGCCTGCGCGCCGCCCTTGCGCACGGTAGCGATATAATCGCGGCCGCGCTGCTCTTTAAGCACGAGGGTGTTGCCCGTGCGGCGGCACCATGCGTCGATATCGCGCACAAAGCCGGGGTCCGAGGCGGAGACCTCCAAAAGCTGGCCCTCGTGCATGCCCTGCATCGTCTCGTATACTTTCATAATGGGGCCGGGGCACTGCAGGCCGCTGCAATCAATGCGGATGGCCGCATCGGCGGGACGGCTTACGGCGGGGACGGTTTTCGCGGCGGGCGCCTGCTCTACGGCGCCGCTGTCGGCTATGGGGGCGGCGGGCGCGCTTTCGGGCATTCCGCCCTGCCCGTAGTGGGTCGATTGATAAAAACGCATTCCGCCCGGGTAGACGGAAACATTTTCAAAACCGTTCTGCATCAAAATGCGGGCCGCGTTGTAGGCGCGCACGCCGATGGCGCAGAAAACAACAACGGGTTTTCCTTTTTCCAGCTCGGCCATGCGCTCGCGCAGCCGGCCCAGCGGGATATGTTTTGCACCGTCAAGGCTGAAGGCCAGCAGCTCCGCATCCTCGCGCACGTCGAGGAACGTGGTTTCCGGCTGCTTTTCCACCACATCCCACGGTGCGATGCGCACCTTGCCCGTCAGCACGTTTTCGGCGGTGAAGCCCAGCATGTTCACGGGGTCCTTGGCGGAGGAGTAAGGCGGCGCATAGGCCAGTTCGAGACGGGTCAGGTCGTGCACCGAGGCACCGAGGCGCAGCGAAACGGCGAGCGTGTCGAAGAAGGAGTAGGGATGATTGAGCAGGACAATGTCATCCGCGTGTGCTTCCCGGTAGAGGCTCCGGAAGAAGCGCGGCGTCCAATCGAAGAAACTGCCGTAGCCGAACGGGATGTTGTTGATCCACAGCAGGAGTTTCTGCCGGACGGTCCGATGCCAGGACTCGACGGCTTCTCCGTCATACCCGACACAGGTGAGCCAGATGTCCGCCGGAATTTTCATGGAAAGAGTGCTGTAATATCGGCGGATATCCTCGTTTCCGGGGAGTTCTAGATTTCGGGAATAGGGAAATGTGATCATGTTGACGAGGATGTCCGGATTGCCGGCTTTCAACCCGCGATACAGAAGGTTGATCACGTTGGCGTCGGCGGAGGCGCGGTCATTCCCGAATTTCTCCCGGCAGGCCTTGCTTCGGTTCCCGAAATTGCCGTCCCAGTAGTCCTGGGTATGCAAGCCTACGGCTCGTGTTCCCGTGGCGGCGACGAAGCGGCGAAGTTTTTCCGCTTTCCGCTCCAGAAGGTCGTTGCGGCTCCACGTGTAGAAATGCTTCTGGAACATCGTGACGCCCTCCTTGAAGGCAGGAGATTTTCCGTCGCGTTTGACTGTTCCCACGGACCAGCCGTGATAGTCGTGGAAGAGAATCCGGATGCCGCGTTCGGCAGCGTATTCATTGACTTGACGGATCCACGGCCAGTCGTCTTCGCAATCCAGATACTCCTTGAACATTTCGGCGTCGACCTGGATCAGATTGAACTTGTAACGCAGAGCCCAGTCGATCTGTTTTTTTGCCGTTTCCAGTTTCCCGTGTCCTTCGTTGGGCATTACCTTATGGTCGCGGACAGGTCCGCAGAGAATGTCATTGAGGAGCATTCGATTGCGGAAATCCGGCCAGTCGGAAACCTCGGCCGCACGGAGCACTGTCTTGTTCCCATGTTTTTCCAGCAGATACCCGGCCGTGACCG
>CAZHPP010000696.1:0-1935 GCA_964534535.1 uncultured Victivallales bacterium
GCGTTGTTCCGGCGCAATGAAAAGATGCCGCTCCGCATGGTTCGTTGTTCCTTCAAGACTCGCTCGCAGAGTGTATGCTCCGGATTTCCAGAGTCCAGTCTGCAAAGCAATTTCCTTTGTATATTCCGATCCTGGATTCAGTTCGGGAAAGCTGATGTCATTTTGCATGGGGATTCCATCGCTACATGTGACCCGGACGATAGATGGAGCAAATATTTTTTCCTCATTATTACGTAGTGAGAGTGTAAGATTGATTGTTTCCCCACGATAAAATGCATGGCGAAGAGTTTTATCTTTTAGTTCAATCGTTTGTCCGGCACGTTTCTGAATACTGATTGGATTTATAAATTCATTCAATTTTACGACATTTACAGATTTTACGCAGATTTTACGTTCTTTTCCTCCAACTGCGACTTTCCCGGACGGAAAGTCGGGGTCCTGTGCCGCAAGGTAAAATCCATCATTGATCATGACGGAAATGATTCCTCTGTAAAAGTATATTTTATAGTTTAATTCTGTCTCTTTCTCCGGGACCGGAAGCGAACTCTCGGTATTGTCGATTGAGGCAAGAATGCTTCGTTGCCCTTTTTTGACCTTTTCCACAGCAAGTCGTATCATGCCGGATCCGTATCGCTGGTGAATGATTTCGTAATGATTGTCAATATCGTGCCAGCCGATGCCGAGTAATATGCTTCCCAAGCTGTCATTGCATTCTATGACAGCATCCATAAAATAGTTTTCCCAATCCTGTTTTCCTGCACAGCTCCAGAATCCTTCCCCGTTATCCCTGTCAGAATGTTCGCAGTACGCCGTCTTCGTCTTGAACCATTTCCCATTTAACGGTTGCCATTCTCCTTCTGTTCCCGGAATTTTAAAATCACTGTTCAATAGAGCTTTCCCAGATTCTTTTTCAGAAAATTTCGTTGGAATAATTTCTTTCTTATAAATTTTGAGATCACGAATGCCTCCGACAAAACAGAATTTGTTTCCGAATGCGTACGTGCCGATCTTCAGTGGATAAGTATTTTTGCGAGGCAGTCCGTTCCAGTTCATTTCAGAAAGGAGTTCATTGTTCAAAAACAATTTTATTTTCCCCTTGTTTCCTGTAACGGTTACTCTGTTCCATTGGTCAGACAGGTTGTCCGGAAGAGGCGCCTTTATTTCAAAATATTTTTCCTGTTGTTTTACATAGAAACTTATAATATTTTGTTTCTTTCCATAAAGAAGCCGCAGTTGCCAGCTGTTCGGATTCGAGTCGGCCCCTTTTGTCAAGAGTTGCATTCTTGCGACTTTCCCGGAGAGTTTTGCTATCGGCTTGAACCACATTTGAACAGCAAATCCGTCTGAATTGGAAAAATCGCTGTATTCGCCATTCGGAATGGTTGCGTATTTTCCAGCGCTGAATAGAAGTGTCGGGCGTTCATCTTCCTTCAACCATATCGGATCGGCGGAGTCCGGCATGGGTGAATCTCCGAGCCAGCCGTTGCTTTTTCCATCAACAGAATTTTCAAGAACCTGTCCGTTTCCTTCCTTCAGATTCCATTCGGCGGACATTCCATGATCGGACGCATGCGCCGTCAGGACCGTGAAGATGATCGACATCATTGCAGGCAAGCCAGTGTGGAAAGCCTTTTTCCGGGTCCTTGTCGCGGACAGACCGTTTTTTTCTTTTACGAGAGTCATTTTTTCTCCATGCAGATATTGTATGTTTGCAAGTATTTGAAGTGTGTCGGTCACGTCGTTCCCTGATTCCCAGGGAACTGCTGAGCCGGGTCAGTTGTACCGGACTCCGGTACGGGTCCATTCATAGGGATTTATTGAACATGGAACGGATGGACGCAGATAGAGGCTTCCTACATGTCCGTCTAAGAACAGACAATTAAGAATGCCCTGATGAAGATAGAGTTGAAGCATTTCTTTCGATGCTGTATTTCC
>CAZHPP010000697.1:0-1931 GCA_964534535.1 uncultured Victivallales bacterium
GGCATGACCGTTCAGGCATGGATCTACATCATGAACGAACTTCCCGGCCGGGCGAAAGTCATCCCGTCGGGCGATTGGAAATCAAGATGACCATGAAGAAAACCATCCTGATCGAACAGACAGAGAAGTCCATCAAGGCTGTTGAACTTGCCGTTCTGGTCGCATTGTTCTTCGCCCTTGCCGCCGGACTGGGGCTGCTCTACGTTGCCGTCCCGCTCGGTATTGCCGGATTTACTCTCGCCGGATTGTGCTTCACAGCCTTCTGCGGGGTCCGTGTCTATCGCTGGTGGATGCATGGATAAATCTTCCAAATATCTTGTAATAGAACGCTCGCTAATGTTGGCTTCCGGATTCATTGTATAGGCGCGGGGCCTATCAAACAGCACAGCCCGCATCTCGACAGGAACCGCGCCTTGAAGGCACCGCCACCTGTCGATTCCCGCCGGTCGACCGGGAACGACAAATAGTCGACCGCCTTAAAAAATGTACCGCCAGAGGCCGCACAGGACAGCAGGCGGAGCCGAAGGGCTCCCTGCCGCTCAGAGGCATTCCGCCAGCCGACCGGGATGGAGAAATCCGAAATAGCCAACCATTTTATGGAGCCAGTTATGAAAACCGATACGGGAAAAAGTCAGGAAACGGACGAAATCCACGTTCTGATGAATGAAATCGAAAAACGCTCGGATGATTTGAAAACCATGGATCCGGAGAGCCTAAAACTGGTCTCCTGCTTTTTGCGGGAGATTATTCGGTTGCTGGACTTGCCGAAGCAGTCGTCCTGATTTTATCAAGCAGTTTTTGCAGCGGTTGTTCCGGATGCGTCAGCTGTTTTGGAGAGGAGTTACAGGTCAAGACCAAGGCTCAGGAAAACAAGTTAGCCGAGTTTCAATACCGTATCCCAAAAGGGTACGACGCGAATCGTCGCGAGGCGTATCGTGTGTTGGTAATAGTCGGCGGGCGCAACACTGACGGCAAGGCCGATGCCTCCGGGCGCATGGGCTGGGGGGAATGGTGCGACGACAACGGAATCTTCCTGATTTGTCCGGGCTTTCAGAATGATGATTACTGGGAACCGAAAGAGTGGTCGGGCAAAGCATTGCGGCAAGCATTGGACCAACTCAAAAAGGAATACAACATCTGCACAACAAAACTTCTTTTTTACGGATACTCCGCCGGAAGTCAGGCGAGCAACCTTTTCCCCGCATGGAAACCGGAATGTTGTCGTGCATGGGTGAGCCATGCCTGCGGCGTTTTTCATGAGCCGAGTTCCAAGATGCGCGGGATTCCCGGACTTGTGACCTGTGGAGATGCCGACAACGCCCGTTACATCGTCAGCCGGAACTTTGTCGAAGGCAGTCGCAAAAAAGGTGTTGAAATCATCTGGAAATCGTTTCCGAACCACCCCCACGACGTGCCGCCGGATTCACTGAAACTCGCCCGCGCTTTCCTCGGTTATTATCATGAATTGCATAAAGATGATCTGATGGGCATATCATCACGCGCAGACAAACCGCAACCCGTCTTTGTCGGCGACGATCAAGAACATAAATTCTATCCGGCAACTTCCGCAAAAGCCCGGAATGTTTTACGGGAAGACCGGGTTGCGCTTCCCAATCTCACCATCGCCGAGGCATGGGGACGGGCGGATGAATGAAATTGTTTCTGCTTCTTTTCGTCCTTCCCCTCATGGCCATTGCGGAAGAAATTACATTTGACGGTGTTTCGTTTGCTTATCGCATTCCAGCCAAGCATGATTCAAACTCCCGAATCATGGTATTGTTCGGCGGCCGCAACTGGCCGGGCGAACAGACGCTGAAAACATACGGATTTGACGAACTTGCCGACAAGCATCATCTTTTCCTGCTTTCGCCGTCATTCAAAGACCGGGAATACTGGAAACCGGAGAAATGGTCGGGGCAATGTCTGCTTCA
>CAZHPP010000698.1:0-1914 GCA_964534535.1 uncultured Victivallales bacterium
TCCCGTAAGAAAAGTCAGAAACTTCCGTGATTTCCTTCCGCTGTGCCTGCTTCTTTCTCCAGTATTCCACTGCAAGAATCGCAATGCCGCCGAAAAACAGCGCCCCCGCAATCACGGGAATCGTGGAAAGTCTGCCCTGAATGAGCTTGCCGAGGAACCAGCCCGCGATCAATGCCGGAATCACGCCGACTCCGGCCTTCACCCACAGCAGAAAAGTCCGGCGGAACACCGGCGCCTCCCGGAACATTTTCGCCGGAAGCAGCTGTTCGTGAAAATAGATGAGAAACGCAAGAATCGATCCCAGCTGGATCACGACGTCGAACATCTTGCTGAACGCCCCGTCTTCCGGCGGAACCGGCATTCCTCCCGCCGCAAGCACCGCATTCACAATTTTCAGGTGCGCCGTGCTGCTCACGGGGAGAAGCTCGGTAATCCCCTGTACGATTCCCTGGATAATGGCATAGATGGCAAGAAACATGAAGCGTCTCTCTTGAAAATGTTAAAGGGGCGGCGTCCGGAAAAACCGTTGCGCCGCCCCGTCGTTCCCTTGTGATGGCACAGACCGGAATCAGTATCTGTGCTGCTTGCTGTTCGCGAGAACCGCCAGACGCAGCGCGTTCAGCTTGATGAAGCCGGTGGCGTTCTTCTGGTCGTACACGTTCTCGGCCTCGAACGAAGCGATCTTGCTGTCGTAGAGGCTGTATTCCGAGCGGCGGCCCGTAATGTGGCACGCGCCCTTGAACAGTTTCACGCGGACATCGCCCGTGACGAACTTCTGGCTTTCCGTGATCGCGGCCTGGAGCATTTCGCGTTCCGGCGCAAACCAGAACCCGTTGTACACCATGCGCGCATACGTCGGAATGAAGCTGTCGCGCAGGAACATCACTTCCTTGTCCATCGTGATGCTTTCCAGCGCGCGGTGGGCGTTGTGGAGAATCGTTCCGCCGGGGGTTTCATACACGCCGCGGGATTTCATTCCCACATAGCGGTTTTCGACGATGTCAATGCGGCCGACGGCATGCTTCGCGCCCAGCTTGTTCAGCGTGCGCATGAGGTTGGCGGGAGAGAGCTTTTCGCCGTTCACGGCGACCGGGATGCCCTTCACGAAGGAAACGATGATCTCCTCCGGTTCGTTCGCCGCCTGCGAAAGCGGCTTCGTGAGACACCACATATCCTCGGAGGGAGCGTTCCAGGGATCTTCCAGAATGCCGCCTTCAAAGCTGATGTGGAGAAGGTTGCGGTCCATGCTGTACGGCTTCGCGGCCGTGGAATGAATCGGGATGTTGTTCTTGTGGGCGTATTCGATCATTTCCGTGCGGGAATGGAACTTCCAGTTCGGATCGCGCCATGCGGCGATGATTTTCGTCTTGGGAGCGAGCGCGTAGGCGCTGACTTCGAATCTGACCTGGTCGTTGCCCTTGCCTGTGGCGCCGTGACAGATCGTGTCGCAGCCTTCCTGCTTGGCGACTTCGACGAGGCGTTTTGCGATGAGCGGACGGGCGATCGAGGTTCCGAGCAGATAGGTGCCTTCGTAGATTGCGTTCGCCTGCATCATCGGGAAAATGTAATCGCGGGCGAATTCCTCGGTGAGGTCTTCGACGATACATTTTTCCGCGCCGGTCTTGCGGGCCTTTTCATCGAGTCCGACGGTTTCCTCTTCCTGTCCGACGTCCGCGCAGTATGCAACGACGGGGCATTTGTACGTTTCCTTGACCCATTTGACAATGACGGATGTATCGAGTCCGCCCGAATAAGCGACGAGCACCTTCATGATTTCACTCCTGTCTTTTGGATTGTGCATCGAATGTGATACAATACCACGCGTGCGCGTATTTTTCAATCCCGGAAATTATTTTTCGGTTCTGAGCTTGAAATATATCCGGGATGTTGTATATTATGAGATATTCTGCTTCA
>CAZHPP010000699.1:0-1911 GCA_964534535.1 uncultured Victivallales bacterium
CAATACTCTCAGCGGCGGATTCTCCCACGTTTCGGATCCCTGCGAGACCGAAACGAATGGATTTCTCCTCTACCGCAAATCTTGCGAGGCTTTTATTGATATCCGGAGGCAGCAGTCGAATCCCCTGACGATTGCAGGAATAAATATATTCCGCGATCTTATCCGCTTTTCCCATGAAACTGTTAATTAACGCGGTCATAAATTCCACGGGATAATGATATTTCAAATATGCGGTGCGGTATGCCAGCACCGCATAACACGCAGCATGGGACTTGTTGAATGCATAAGATGCAAAATCCATCATCTCATCAAAGATGGCGTTTGCAGCATCTTTGGGCACCCCATTCCTCACCGCGCCCTTTACGACAACCGTTCCGTTTTCAACAATGCCGTTAATGAAGTACTCGCGTTCCTTCGCCATGACATCCTGTTTTTTCTTCGCCATGGCACGGCGAACCAGGTCGCTGCGACCGAGAGAGTAACCGGCAAGGTCCCGAACAATCTGCATGACCTGCTCCTGATAGACCATGCAACCGTATGTCGTTTCAAGGATCGGCCGAAGCAGCTCGTGACGATAGGTGATCGACGCAGGATTATTTTTTCCGGCGATATATCGGGGAATCTGTTCCATGGGGCCGGGACGAAACAGCGAAATACCTGCAATAACATCTTCCAGACAACCGGGCTTCAGCTGCTGCTGAAACTGCCGCATCCCGGCGGATTCCAGTTGGAAAACCCCATCGGTATCTCCCTTGCCGATCATTTCATAAACAGCGGAATCGTTCATTTCCATCGAAGAAAAATCAATGGAAATCCCGTGGGTTTCACGAATATACCGAAGAGCATCGCGGATGACCGTCAGGGTTCTTAACCCAAGGAAATCCATTTTCAGCAGGCCGAGTTCCTCCAGCGTTCCCATGGGAAACTGGGTTGTAACGGATTCATCATTCTTTTGCAGCGGAACAAACTCCACGACCGGCAAGGCGGAAATGACGACGCCCGCGGCATGCGTTGATGCATTCCGTGGAAGCCCCTCCAATTTCAGTGCAAGATCGATCAGTTTTTTAATTTTTGGATCGGACTGATACAGTCCATTCAGCTCCGATGACATTTCCAGAGCTTCCGTCAGCTTGATATTCAGCACATTTGGAACCAGTTTTGCGATGCGATCCACATCGCCATAAGGCATGCGCAATACACGACCCACATCCCGAATGGCAGCCTTTGCGGCCATCGTTCCGAAGGTAATAATCTGTGTAACATGGTCCTTGCCATACTTTTGAACGACATAATCAATGACCTCCTGCCTGCGTTCATAGCAGAAGTCCACATCAAAATCCGGCATGGAAATACGTTCCGGATTTAGAAAGCGTTCAAAGATCAGCTCATATTTCAGCGGATCAACATCCGTAATATCCATGCAGTACGCCGCAAGGCTTCCGGCACCGCTGCCTCTGCCCGGGCCAACCTCAATGGAATGGGTCTTGGCAAAATGGATGAAATCCCATACGATCAGGAAATAATCCACAAAACCCATGCGTTCGATAACCCCAAGCTCATAATCCAGCCGTTCTCTTGCGGAAGCATCCGCATGAGGCAATTTCCGCCGGAATCCTTCTTCACAGAGCTGATGAAGGTATTGGCTGTTAGTCATGCCGTCCGGCGCCTCAAAACCGGGAAGATGCCGTTCGCCAAACCGAATCGACACATTGCATTTTTCTGCAACTTCCAGGGTGTTTTGAAGTGCCTCGGGATAATCGTGCAGGACTTCCGCCATCTCGGCATCCGACTTTAAGTAGAACTCGCTGCCCTGCATGCGCATACGATTTTCATCATCGATAAAGCGGTTAGTCTGAATGCACAGCAACACATCCTGAGCTTCTGCATCCTCGCGCTTCACATAATGAACAT
>CAZHPP010000700.1:0-1906 GCA_964534535.1 uncultured Victivallales bacterium
AATCGGCGGGGACGGGGACGAGGGACTCATGGACCGGGCGCGAACCATGCTGGGACGCTTCGATTCGGATTTCAGCGTTCCCCGGGTTGCGGCCATTTTGAACATGAGCTATGAAAATTTCCGCCGGCGTTTCCGGCGGGTCGCGGGGATTTCCCCGAACAGCTACCGCATCCGGAGACGGCTGGAACAGGCCGACGCCCTGCTTCTCCACACGTCACTGTCGATCAAGGAGATTGCCGGATGGCTCGGGTATTCGGATCAATCCTGTTTTACCCGTCAATATAAGAAATACATCGGGCGTTTGCCGTCCGCGTCGCGGCAATGACCGTACGTAATACCTCAAGAAAAATTTGATGAAATGTTTCCCCATATCAAAGATAAGGAATTAAAATAATGGATGCGGAAAAAACTTTTCTGGATGGCATGAAGGCGTGTGGGGCTTTGGATTATATTGATTTTACATATCAAGGCAAAGATTATCAAGTCGTCGGGGATCACGGCGATGGCATTTGCTTCATTTGTACCCTGGATTCCCGGAACTCATAACGAGATTGGAGGAGGAACCTCCATGGCTTGATAGAGTGCCTTATGTTTCTCAAGAATTTCAGCGACGCGTAAGCGCTTCCCGGGAATACGGACGCATTCAATCATGTCCAATTCGTCAAGCAATCCCTGGATCGTATAATCTTTGAAAAGGTGGTGTTCCTCCATCTGTTTTTTGATGTAGGACAGATAGATCAACGCAATAAACTGGACAAACAGTTTTCCATTCAAACTCTGTTCGGATGAAACCAGCGCCCGCCGGAAATTCAAACGTTCTTTCAGATTTCCAAAGGATTTTTCAATCAGATCTTTGTTCCGGTAAAGATTCAGCGCTTCCATTGCGCTCATCTTTTCGTTGCTCAGAAGTGCAAAATAGCCGAAATATCTTTTTGCCGTTTTGATCGCACCAGCCTTGACGGCAACGCGAATTCCGCGCTTTGGAGTTCTCGTGACTTCAAAATATTCCGCATAAAGCGATTCATGCGATTGCACCCGGTGATCAGTCTCCAATTCTTCCCGGAGCAGGATCAGTTTCCGGTCAAAGCTCGTTTCGTCTTCCGCCGCACGTTCAGGATGATAGTAAAAGTGGATATAAAGGCGCCGCTTTTCCTGAAGTTCATCACCTTTGTAGGGGCGGCAACAGTGGTATTCAAATTCCGTCCGGACTGTCCGTGCATAAAGCGCATGGTCCACATGATACCATTCAAATGAGCGGAAATCATCATAAATGCCGTCCAATCCTTTCCTGACAAACGAAATGGACAAGCGTACCGCCTGAATGAATTTCACATGCTCTTTGAAAAGCCCGTTGAGATTATCCTGACTGAAAAAGCCTTTATCCATAACCAGTTTCGGGGTGGAAAATCCGATATTTTTCAGATCATCGAGCAAGTGCCGAACCGTTTTTACATCGGGAATATTGCCGGCCAGTTTGCGATAATACAGCGGCAGACGGGATTTTTCGCCAAAGATCAGAGCCAGATTGAGCTGGGCAAACGGATCATGTTCTTTGTTGAAGCCGTGACGAACCTGATTCAGGTTTTGAGAATAACTGCTGATGGAGGTCGTGTCATAGCACCAATATTCCGTTTCCGCGGAACGCTTTCCCTGCAATTCAAAAAATTTCATGCGGTCTGTTTCAGAAATTGCAGCGAACAGCTCACTGCTTCGTTGGGACGGAATATCGCAGCCGCAAGGATGATAATGCAGACGGTTCCATTTCTCGAACCGGAATAACGGTGATGAATCTTCGAGAATCAGATAATATGCGATTGAAAGCAGTTGCAAGTATATGTCGGGGAAGCTGTTTTTCAAATCGGCCGCAATTCCGTTTTTCTCGCCTATTGCATCCAGCAGATAGGTC
>CAZHPP010000701.1:0-1899 GCA_964534535.1 uncultured Victivallales bacterium
TGCTCGCCCCTTTTTACCCTCGGCAGGACTCAATGAGCCCTGCACCCTGTGCAAAAAAATTAATTTTTTGCACTCGTTTTTCTGTCGACACCGGCAACGCGATTTATTTCGAGGCGAAGAAAAGGAAATCCGTGCCGCCGTACGGACGGATCCGCGCGAGTCTCCAGGGCGGAGCGGGCGGAAGCATTCCGCCGCGCGGAGGCTTTTCCCAGATTATCACGCATCCGGACGCCCATTCCGTAAAGGAGCTGTCCTTCAGCAGAAGGTCCAGCAGCTTCACCGAATCCGCATAGGGCGGATCGGAAAAGATCAGGTCCGGCTTCGGAAAGGCGGCAAAACGCCGCGCACTGCCGGGAAGTTCTCCCGGCACGATGGCGAACCGGACCGCCGGAAGCGTTTCCTGCGCCTTGGCCGTATTGACGCGCAGACATTTGAGCGCGCCGGGCGCGGATTCTGCAAAAAGGCACGCGTCCGCGCCGCGGCTGACGGCTTCCAGCCCCAGCGCGCCGCTCCCCGCAAAAAGATCGGCGCAGACTTTCCCGCTCAGGTCGCCGAGGCTGTCGAAGAGAGCCTGACGCGAGCGCACAGCCGTCGGACGCGTCGACATTCCTGCCGGCGCGCGGAGATTCAGGCCTTTCAGTCTGCCGGAAACGATTTCCACGGGGAGTTACTCCCATTCGATCGTGCCCGGCGGCTTGGACGTAATGTCGAAGACCACGCGGTTCACGCCTTTGACCTCGTTGATGATGCGCGAGGAAATGCGTTCCAGAAGTTCGTAAGGCAGATGCGCCCAGTCGGCGGTCATGCCGTCGCGGCTTTCGACCGCGCGGAGGGCGATCACGTTGTCGTAGGTGCGTTCGTCGCCCATGACTCCGACCGTGCGCACGGGGACGAACACCCCGAATGCCTGCCAGATCTTGTAGTAGAGTCCTGCGGCCTTCATTTCCTCGACGATGATGGCGTCGGCGCGGCGGAGGGTGTCCAGGTCGTGCTTGTTGACGGCGCCGGGCATGCGGACGGCGAGCCCGGGGCCGGGGAAGGGCTGGCGCATGACAACGTCCTCGGGCAGACCGAGGCGGCGTCCCACTTCCCGCACCTCGTCCTTGAACAGACGGGAGAGCGGCTCCAGAAGTTTGAGTTTCATCTTGGCGGGGAGCCCGCCGACGTTGTGGTGGCTCTTGATCATGGCGCTGGGATTGCCGTCGATGGGCACGCTTTCGATCACGTCGGGATAGGTCGTGCCCTGGGCGAGAAATTCGACGTCATGAATTTCGGATGCGGCGGCATCGAAGACTTCGATGAATTCGCGTCCGATGATCTTGCGCTTGCGTTCGGGCTCGGTGACTCCGGCGAGTTCGGCGAGGAAGCGGTCGGAGGCGTCGACGTACTTGAGGCTCATCTTGAAGTTGTCGGCGAAGAGCGTGCGGACCTGTTCGGCCTCGTTGAGGCGGAGCAGACCGTTGTTCACGAAGATGCAGGTGAGCTGGGTGCCGATGGCCTTGTGGATCAGCGCGGCGGCCACGGAGGAATCGACTCCGCCGGAAAGTCCCAGAATGACCTTGGCGGAACCGACTTTTCCACGGATTTCGCGGACGGAGCGTTCGATGAAGGATTCCATGGTCCAGTTTCCGGAGGCGCCGCAGATGGCGCGGCAGAAGTTCCGGAGAATTTCCGCGCCGCGCGGCGTATGCACGACTTCGGGGTGGAACTGGATTCCATAGATTTTCCGCTGGATGTTTTCGACGGCGGCGAACTCGGTGTTTTCGCTGTTGGCGGTGGTAATGAAGCCTTCGGGCAGAGCAGTGACCTTGTCGCCGTGGGACATCCAGACCTGGAGGTCTTTCGGAAGGTCGCCGAACAGTTTCGAGCCGCGGATGCAGTGGATTTCGGCCTTGCCGT
>CAZHPP010000702.1:0-1885 GCA_964534535.1 uncultured Victivallales bacterium
TCTTTGACAAACCGGCAAAGGATCATGCCGAAAACAGCGGCGCTGCCCTTGTCATGTCATGTGCGTCCATTCAGCTTTGCCAAGGCGAAAAAGAATCCGCGATGGATATCGTCCGGAATGATATTGTATGTAAAATTCAAATTCCGGAGCGTGTGCTCCACCCATTGGCGGTCCGCCGCTCCCCAGAGGAACGGTCCGTCGGTCAGGCCATGATAGGAATTTGTCATGCTTACGGTGGAAAAACCGGAGCCCATGGGGTTCCCGGATTCCAGAAGGAGCTGTCCGCCCGGATTCAGGATGTCCCTGAATTTTTTCAGCTGTTCGAGTGTATTTTCTTCCGTTCCGAAGATTCCGAGGCCGTTTCCCATCAGCAGAATGAGGTCGAACCTGGCATCGGAAGGAAAATCTGACGGGGTGCAGAACATGCAGGGCTTCCCGATCCGTCTGCGGCAGCAGTCAAGCATCTGCTCATCAATGTCCACGCCGAAACAGACGATGTCGCGCCTGCGTCCTCTCAGGAAGGAAAGATGTCTTCCGACGCCGCATCCCCAGTCAAGGACAGCGGCTTGACGGCACAGTTCAAGCTCCCCGAGAATTTTTTGTTCCGCTGCGGTGGTTTCGATGAAATCACTGCATGGAGCCGTCATGCGGTGTCCGTCAAAAGTCAGCTCGAATGTCTGCGGCGTGCCGCGTTCGAGCGAATCGATCATTGCCTGTCCGAACGCAGTCCTCTTCAGAGGATTGCTCAGCACGATGATTTCATCGGAATCGGAGATCGAATAGATCATCAGCGTCTTTGAATCGTTGCCCTGAGCGAGTGAGTCCAGCTGCGATTTCGGGCAGCGGCGGGCGGACAGATCGTGGCTGGCGCCGTTCCAGACGGTCGGAGAATTCCTCACAACGAAACTGCCGTCGCCGTTTGTTCTGACCGTGGTCCAGAGACGGCTGAATTCCGCCATCCCGACTTCCAGAACGGGCGTCTTTGCAGAATAAATGCTCTGTGAAAAGAAATGATTGGCATTCGGCATTAAGATGCGCAGTTCATGCAGGGACGCCAGAATTTTTTCCGTCGAGATGGAACCGCGGATCCGGTACTGAAAGGAAATCAGTTCGTCGGAAAGACGTTTCACTGGCGTATCGCTTTCCTCGGCGGATTCCGGATCGCCGCGGCCGACCATGAATCTGACGGTTTTCCCCAGCGCATAGAGGTCGAGCAGGATGCCGAATGCCAGCGCGTTTCCACCGCAGCGTTCGGAAAGCCGCGCCCGTTCCGCTGAAGCCGGGGCGAATCCGGGCGATTCATAATGGGCGATTTTCTCCGGATCAATCCCGAGCGTGCATCCGAAGTCTCCGAGAAGCGCGTGTCCGTTGACAAAAAAGATGTTTTTCGGGCTGATGTCGCCGTGGACTACAGGAATATTGTTTCCGTGAAAGCGTGCTGTCTTTTCATCGTTCCGGATTTCCGCAGGGATTCCTTCATAAAGGAACAGCAGAGTATCGATCAGTTCCGCAATGATGCCGCTCTGCCACTCCTCGGATTTATTTCCGGAATGACGGTCTTTTATGACGTTTTCGAGCGTCGCCGGCTGATAACGCGGCGGGGCTGCAAGATTATCCGCAGCGGCCATCAGATAATAGAAGAAATCGTGTGTGTGTTCATCACTGCACTGGTCCATGGATACGATTGCGAAATCCTGATAGCGCACGGGAGCGTCTTTTTCCGGCAGCGGCCAGGGAAGACACAGATTCTCGAAGTTCGCCGTTCCGCCTCCCAGAAATTTTGTGATTCCGCATGCGCCGCTGATCTTGGAGGAGATGAAGCGAATCGCATTGATTTCCCGTTCATAGCTTTCCATCGACCTGAAACTTTGAGGAAACAGTATCT
>CAZHPP010000703.1:0-1874 GCA_964534535.1 uncultured Victivallales bacterium
CCGTGACCACAGCGAAGAACATCGCCACGTTCAAGCGCCAGATCCAGTCCCTCGGATTCTCCTACGACTGGGACCGCGAAATCAACACCACCGATGAAAGCTACTACCGCTGGACCCAGTGGATTTTCCTCCAGCTCTACAAGAAGGGGCTCGCCGAAATCGCCGAAGTTCCCGTGAACTGGTGCCCCGCGCTCGGAACCGTTCTCGCCAACGAGGAAGTCATCGACGGCCGCAGCGAACGCGGAAACCACCCCGTGATCCGCAAGCCCATGAGGCAGTGGATGCTCAAGATCACGAAATACGCCGAACAGCTTCTCGCCGGACTCGACGAGCTCGACTGGCCCGAAGGCATCAAGGAGATGCAGCGCAACTGGATCGGCCGCAGCGAAGGCGCCGAAGTCACCTTCCGTGTGGACGGCAAGGACGTGAAGATCACGGTGTTCACGACCCGCCCGGACACGCTGTTCGGCGCCACATACATGGTGCTTTCGCCCGAGCACGCGGACGTGCCGGATCTCACGACTCCGGCGCAGGCCGCCGCGGTCCACGACTATCAGAAGCACGCGGCCACCCTGAGCGACCTCGCGCGCACCGACCTCAGCAAGGAAAAGACCGGCGTGTTCACCGGCTCGTACGCGGTCAACCCCGTGAACGGCGCAAAGATTCCGATCTGGATTTCCGACTACGTTCTGGCCTCCTACGGCACAGGCGCGATCATGGCGGTGCCGCCGCACGACACCCGCGACTTTGAATTTGCAAAGAAGTTCGGCCTTCCGCTGACCTGCGTGATCCGGCCCTCGGAAAAGGACGCCGAAGCCGCCGGAATCGGACTTCAGGACGTCTTCGACGGAAAAGTCTGCTGGACCGGCGACGGCGTGGCCATGAACTCCGCCAATTCCGATGGACTCGACATCAACGGACTCCATGTCAAGGAAGCCAAGGCGAAAACGATCGTCTGGCTCGAACAGCGCGGCTGCGGAAAAAAGACCATCAACTACAAACTCCGCGACTGGCTCTTCAGCCGCCAGCGCTACTGGGGCGAACCCTTCCCGATCATCCACATGGACGACGGCACGATCCGCCTCATCGATGAAAAAGACCTGCCCGTGAAGCTGCCGCCGCTCAAGGAATACAAGCCCTCCGGCACGGGAGAATCCCCGCTCGCCAGTGCGGGCGCCTGGCTCGACTGGACCGATCCCGTCACAGGGAAGCACGGCCGCCGCGAGACCAACACCATGCCGCAGTGGGCCGGTTCCTGCTGGTATTACCTGCGGTACATCGACCCGCACAACGACCATGCGTTCGTCGATCCGGCCAAGGAGAAATACTGGATGCCGGTCGACCTTTATGTGGGCGGCGCCGAACACGCCGTGCTGCACCTGCTTTACGCCCGGTTCTGGCACAAGGTGCTCTTCGACCTCGGGCTGGTTTCCACGGACGAGCCGTTCAGACGCCTCATCAACCAGGGCATGATCCTGGGGACCTCCTACAAGGACGCCCGCGGCGTGCTCGTGCCCATGGACGAGGTCGAAAAGACCGACCGCGGCGCATTCCGCAAGGGCACTCAGGAGCCGCTGACCGAATTCCCCGCCAAGATGTCCAAGTCGCTCCGCAACGTGGTGAACCCGGACGACGTGGTGCGCGAATACGGCGCCGACGCGATCCGCCTTTACGAGATGTTCATGGGACCGCTCCAGGCCACCAAGCCGTGGAGCACCAAGGGCGTGGAAGGCGTGGCGCGCTTCCTCAAGCGCACATGGAAGATGATCGCGCAGACTCCCGTAAAGGAGATGCCGCTCGATTCCGCCCAGAAGAAAATGCTCCATGCGACCATCAAGAAGGTCACGGAGGACACCGACACGCTGAATTTCAAC
>CAZHPP010000704.1:0-1873 GCA_964534535.1 uncultured Victivallales bacterium
AATTATTTCGCAGCGGCAGCCCGTCCGTACGCATTGGCTTCCTTCTGACCTTCCGGAATGCAGAGAATCAGAATGATGATTCCGCCGATGATGGGGATCAGTTCCAGCAGAAGCAGCCAGGCGCTCTTTCCCGTGTCATGCAGTCTGCGGGCGGCCACGCTGAGCGAAGGCAGCAGAACCGCGAGCCCGAAGATCGTACTCAGAATGCGTCCGGCGTGCGGAATCACGCCAAGGACTGCACCGACGATGAATGTGACCAGCACCCAGAGCCAGAACTCCTTCTGCCCGGCGCGCCCTTCAAAGCAGAAATACTTTTTCGTTACGATCTCTTTGCAGTTGTTCACAATTTCCTGGAATGACATTGACAGATCCTTTCTCAGTTTCTGACTGGTTTTTGAGCTCCGGCGCCGGAAACGGCCCCGAAGAGTTTCAGTGCATCGTCGAACGGATATTTGTTCGCATACATGGAGACCGTCGAAGCGATGGTCCCCTGTTTGTTCATGCCGAGCGCGGCGCGGAACTGGTTGGCCGGGGAATTCTCGTCATAGTCGACCTTCTCCCGGTAAGAGGCGCTCAGGAATCCCGCGGCATAGGCCCTGTTCAGGGCGGACGCCAAAATCTTGAGGTCTTTCGGGGCGGTATTCTCTTTGGCACTTGCAATCTCAAGGTCCTCGAAATCCTTCACCGCCACGCGCTGGAACATGCCCGCTCCGGGAAGAGTCAGGTCGGCCTGCCGGTTCAGCAGGAAAATATTGCCGTCGATCTTCAGGCTGCGCGCCTTGTCGGGACGGGTGGCATCAACTCCGGAAAACGAGGAAAAGCCGATGATGCAGTGATGGATATTGTAATCCATATTGGACATCGCGCGGATGCCGTAGCCCATGTCCGCCATTTCAAAAGTCCGGCTCCATGTGAAGAGGATGGTGCAGTCCGCGACTTCGAGCGAACTGCGCTTCCTCGCGTTTCCGCCCCAGAGTTCAACGGCGGACATCACGTTCGCGGCGAACACGCAGTTGCGGATCACGGCCGGTCCGTCCATCTGGAATCGGACCGCGGAGTTGTTCCCGTTCAGGAAGAGGCAGTTCCGGATCAGAAGTTCCCCGGAAAATCCGCCGGAGGAAGGTCCGGCGATCAGCGGCATTTTTGCATTCGGGCGCATTCCCTGCGCCGCGACCTGGGGCGGATGCACAAGCATTCCGCCCTCGACGCCTTCCACAATGCCTTTCTTCCGGTGATAGTTGTTGGATTCGCCCTTGTCGAACAGCAGACCGTCGATCACGACCCTGCCGTGTTTCACTTCGAGCCGCAGGAGCGGGCCGTTGCTTCCGGTGCCGTTGGAATTGTTGTCCGGCTGAATCCGGGTCTGGAACTTCAGCACGTCGCGCAAGGCAAAATCGGGCGAATAGCCGCCGATCAGGGAAACCGCCTTCTTCATCACGATGTTTCCGGACTTCATCATGCCGTAGTAGTTGCCGGCGGCAACCTTCACGGTATCGCCGGGAGCGGCAAGGTCGAGCGCCTTCTGGATGTTCTTCAGCGGAGACCCCGCGGACTTCCCCGTGTTTTTGTTGCTCCCCGCCGCGGAAACAAACCAGTCGGCGGCAAATGCCGGAATGACGGACGCGGACAGAAGAAGCATCGCAAGCAGAAGCCGTTTCATTTTTTTCTCTCCTGACTGTTCAGAATGATTTTCGCCTAATATACCCCCCGAAACGAGAAAAGCAAATTATAGATAATATAAAGCATATTTTTCATAATTGATAGGCTCTGTTCTGCGTGATGACTGATCTTTATTTCCAATGGGCTGCCCGCCCCTTGACCCTCGGCAGGACTCAAAGAGCCCTGCACCCTGCGCAAAAAATTCAATTTTTTG
>CAZHPP010000705.1:0-1866 GCA_964534535.1 uncultured Victivallales bacterium
GGCGATGTCCGGCGCTTTGAAGGCGACCGAGAAGCACGGTTTCTGTCTGATTCCGGTACCTGTTTCTACTACAAATGATGAGAATGACATTGACTTTGAAAGACTCCGCATATTGGCGCCGGGAAGCCGTATACTCATGAGCGGCATTTCATGGTTCTGGAAGATGTTTCCGCTTATGAACAGCCTGAAATGTCGTGTCGCCGGAGAACTTTCGCTTTCCCACATGATTCCGGAATGCATAGGCTACGGCTGGAATGTGTATGTGAATGATTGCAACAATACGCTCGACATCATACTGGAAAAATTCCGCGAGGCAGGTGTCCGCAAACCAATGTTTGTCAATTATTGGTGTGATGACACGATGCGGAAAAGGGCTCTGGCGAAGATTGCAGAAAACGGAATGAAGCTTTCCGCAAGCACTTTTTTATACCATTCAGGTGATACGAAACAGCTGAGGAGGAAAATTGCGGAACTGTTCAAGGGTGAGGCTTTTGACGGACTGATGCTTAATTTTTCCGAGTATCATCTGCTTGAGCGTGAAAGCATGAATGCCGATCTTGGAATTTTGCCTGACATTCCGATAATACTTGCAGACAAGTTCACTTACGTGTCGGAGCTTGAAAAGGCGCCGGCGTATCTGCATTTTGACAGAAAAAACATGTGTTTCAATGCTGTTGAGTGGCTTGTTTCAGACAAGCCGAATGAACTTGTAACTGTTGCCCCGACATTTCTTCCTGCGGAGGCGAAATAAAAGCGCATGGATGGATATGGTATGAAAAAACAGACATTCACATTGATAGAACTTCTGGTTGTGATAGCGATAATCGCAATACTTGCAGCAATGCTGCTTCCCGCACTGAATTCGGCAAAAGAAACAGCACAGCGGGCGGCATGTGCGTCCAACATGAGACAGCTTGGACAGATATGGCTGATGTATGGAAACGACTGGGGTGACTGCCTTCCGAAATATTCTGCCGGATACTGGGGAGCTCCCGGCATTGCGGCGGACGGTCGTACAAATCCTCCGACAGCAAGCGGGCTCCCGTGGCTGATGGTCATGTTTCCTGAAAGGTTTACGAGTTCGGAAATGAGTCTGACGGCGACAGAATCAATAGGTAACATAAGCATGTCGACCCGCAGGATAAAAATCCTGATCTGTCCGGCTCACAGGCGTTCGGCATACGCGGATGCGTTGGAAAAACACTCAAGTTACGGAATGAACAACTGTGGTATCGGAGGCTGGTATTCTCCCAACGGCATTAACAATGCCGGGGTTAATGAACCCAGACGTTTCGTGAAGTTCAGCAATGTTTCATTTCCGTCCGAACGGCTGGCTTTTCTTGAGTCTCAGTGGCCTAGCGGCGGAACCGCCATCACATGGTACAAGACATCCGGGAACAACGGATTTGCAAACAATACAGTTTCCACATTTGCCTTTGACCGGCATGGGAAAGCATCAACCATGAATATTCTTTTTGGCGACGGACATGTGCAGTCAAAAAAATATTACGACATACGCTGTATGGAGTATCCTAATTCGCCAGTTCAAAGTCCCGGATACTTCCGGCGGCTGTATTCGAGCCTTGACTGATTCCAGATATGAAATTCAATATAAAAAACATATGAAAAGGAAACGGTATATGTTGAGAAAACTGATGCTTGGAGTCGCTTTTTCGGCCATCGCGCTTTCCGCTTCGGCTCAGATGCGGGAGGTTGTGTTTTATGAGGTGCGCCCTGCCGGACAGCAGCCGCCTGTCATAGACGGAAAACTTGATGACGCATGCTGGGCAAAGTCCGAGGTACATGACAAGTATTACAGGTATTTCGTTGACAATCCGCCGCGTTCGCCGACAAAGTCGGAGATGC
>CAZHPP010000706.1:0-1862 GCA_964534535.1 uncultured Victivallales bacterium
TCGGCAGGACTCAAAGAGCCCTGCACCCTGCGCAAAAAAATCAATTTTTTGCGCTTGTTTTTTTGTTGATGCCTGTCGGTCAGTGGGGCAAACTTCCGTTTTTCCCATGGATCCACAAATCCGGGGAAAACAGTCAGCGTTCAGTACACAGCCAGGCGGATCAATCCTTCGTCCTGATCTTTGCGACGATGTCGCGGCAGGCCGCAGAAAGCGTGACAACGTCGGCGCCCATATTGATGAAGCGGAATCCTTCCTCCAGAAGCTGCTTGCAGTTGTGGAGCCCGCCGACGGTCGCCGCAAATTTTCCGTGGGCAAGGGCGGTCTTTGCCACGAGCTTGCGCACGCGGAGGACTTCCGGATTCGTGATGTCGCCGGGGCATCCGATCGACTGGCTGAAGTCGCAGGGCCCGAAGAAAATGCCGTCGATTCCCGGAACGGAACAGATTTTATCGAGCTGGGAAAGCGCCTCGACATCCTCAATCTGAATGAAGACGAACCGGTTCTCGTTCACATATCTGATATACTCCTTGAACGGAAGCTGGCAGTATGCGCCGTCGGCATTGCCGCCGTCGGCGGGACGCCGTCCGACCGGATAGAACCGGGTGGTGCGGGCCACGAATTCCGCATCCTCCGCGGAAACTACGTGCGGAACCAGGATTCCGCTCGCGTTGAGTTCGAGCGGCTTGAGCATGTCGCTGTAGGAGCCGCGCGGCACGCGCACCATGGCGTCCGTGCCGTTGCCGATGGCGGCCATGATCATTTTTTCGATTTCTGAGTAATCGGTCGGGACGTGCTCGTTGCAGATCCAGATGCAGTCGAATCCGGCGAGCGCCATGATTTCAATGCTGCGGGCACAGGTGAGATTGGTCTTGAAGCAGAAGACCGGTTCTCCTTTGCGAAGTTTGTCGAGCGTGTGACTGCGTTTGAGATTCCACATGGTTGAATTCCTTTCAAATGTAAAATTGCGCGTGATGCGCGAGTATTTTCGTGAGCTTTGAAACACTGCCGCTGCGGACGGCCTTCACGATTGCGGCGTGTTCGGCGTTGATTTCGGGGAGCGGACGCGCCGTCTTTGCCGAGGTGCGGTTTCGGGATGCCGTGAAAAAATCCACCAGCAGAGGAATCAGACTTTCCATGATCGAATTTTCCGGAAATTTCAGCAGAAGCGTATGAAACGCCATGTCGGTTTTGAAACGGATTTCCGGATTCTTCGAAGAACAGAGCTTCCGGCTCAGTTTTTCCAGCTCGGCGATTTTTTCCGGAGTCCGCCCCGCCATGATGAACGGAGCCGCACCGACCTCAAGCGCCGTGCGGACTTCCGCAAGTTCCCGGAGCGATTTTCCGTTCTCCGCAAGAAACGGCATATACTGCGAATAGGGATTTTCCGGTTCCAGACTCCGGATCACGGCGCCTGTCTTCGGACGCGACGCAATGATTCCGCTGCTGCGGAACCGCTGGAGCGCTTCCCGCAGAATGTTGCGGCTGATCCCCAGCCGTTCCGCAAGGACGGTTTCCGGCGGAATCGGATCCCCCTTCTTGAGCTTGTTTTCGATGATATGGCGCCGGATTGCATCCACGGCGCCTTCCAGCGCCGTTGTCCGGCGGAGCGGCCGAAATTCCATGGTCGAACCTCCTGTTTTGTAATACTGTACTACAAATAGAGAAAAATGCAAGCCGCTTTCCCGCAAAAGTTCGAAAGTTCTCTTCCCCGCACCTGCACGGGCTCAGCGCCAAGGCGCTGAGCCCGTGCCGCCTTCTTTTCACGCAGCATCAAAAACCAGCCGAACCGCAGCAGGACTGACCGATTGGACAAGACTGCCAAAACTCCGGCGCCGTTCGTCAGACATGTCGGACAAGTCGGA
>CAZHPP010000707.1:0-1860 GCA_964534535.1 uncultured Victivallales bacterium
CCATATGCAGTGCGCCAGGACGACCGAGCAGGTCGTAGAACATCTGCGCGAGGTTGAAGCGCGCGGCGCCGATGTGGTGAAGATCGTGACGACGGTCAATACAGCCGATGAGCTTGCCGAAGCATTCCGCACGACCATGACGCTCAAGCGCGAACTGAAAATCCCGTTCATTCACCTGTGCAACGGCAAATTCAGCCGTCCGCATCGCTTTCTCTGTCCGTCGCTTGGCGTGTCGATTTTCTTTGCCGTTTCGCATTATGAGCCGCGTTACGGCATGGGACAGCCGACCATCCGGGCGATGAAAAATGTTCTGGACAATATCCACTGGAATATCAATGATGTGATCTAGCCCGAATACAGGCTGGAATTCGGGCTTTCTGCAGTCAGGCTTATGCGTCATATCTTTTGAGAATGTCCATAAGCCTTTCTTCATCCTGCTGTTGTATTGCGCCTAGGAATGCAACTGATTCCGGCGTTTCGATATAAGACAGGATTTTTTCCACCTCGTCAAGACAACCGACAAAAACCTGAAGTTTTTTCCCTGATGCAGTTATTTCTTTCAACACATCCGGCCATTCGGCGGCAGGCGGCATTCCTGCTCCCGGAATCCACTGTATTCCGGCAAGTTCCGGTATGTCGCAGAGATGTTTCAGGTGCGGTAGTTCGCCCTTGCCGTCAAGGTGGTAAAATGCCCTTGAGAGACGGCGGCATGAGGCCGCAAGTTCAGGTTTCACGAATTCCCCGAACATCTCGGGCGAGAGCATGTAACTGAAATCGCATTGCAGCATGTAGTATCGTGACTTGGACAAAAGCGATGTCCAAGCTGAGTACCCGGGACTGGTGTTTGCTGTTATGTTTTCAAAATGTTCATACGCCTCCCACCATGCCTTATGGATTTCCTCCGTAAGGCGTTTGACCTCGTCCGGATTGTCGTAAAGGTCAAGAAGGAGCTTTTCTCCCGGGCGAAAGGAAGAAATGACGTCAAGTGTTCCGCCGAGGTCTGTCATCCCGAAAACAACCTTGCCTTTCCATATCCGGGCGGCGGCAACAAAGAATTCTTCAATGCGTTTGAACCATGCTGATGATTTGTCCAGTCTGATTTCAATATCTTTCAACTCGCATCCCTCGAAACATCCTGGAGAAAACCATACCGTATTGTCATGATTGTGTCCTTCGCCTCCTGTCAAAGCGGCAAGGACTCCGGGTCCGAAATTAGGCCAGAACGCCGGAAACGCATCTCCGTAATAACAGGTGTTTTTCAATATTTTGTCTTCATAATTCAGAAGTATTTTTTCAGCCGGAATTGAGAACTCATATTGAGATGTGAACGGCTTGACCGGAAAATTGTCATTTCTCGGCATTGCGGCTGCTGAGCGTGTGATATAGAAAACAGGACGTCCGAGTTTGCCGCACCACCATTTTTCCCAGTTCCCGACAGTCTTGTTCCAGTCAAAATCATTAAAATCCATATTTGCCTCCATTTGTTTGATTTTTCTATATTATACACTAATTTAAATATATCACAATACACGACAAGACATAAAAAGTACACTATAGGGCATATTTATGTTATGGAGCAGCAGAGGCTTTCATCAGATTGAAATGAATCCGCACAGGCATGACATGCACGAGCTTTTTTTCTGCCTGAATGACAATGGAACTCAGCATGTGGGAGGCAAAAGCTGTGCTTTCAAAAGAGGACAGGCATTTTTCCTTTACAGCGGAGTATGGCATCATCTTTCGCATACGCCGGATAATGTCGGCGAATTCGTTTTCTTCTGCTTCGATCCTGGATATTTCCTTGATTCCGGCATGGAAAATATTCATCGGCATATACAGAAGGGCAAAGAGGAAAAACTG
>CAZHPP010000708.1:0-1845 GCA_964534535.1 uncultured Victivallales bacterium
ACCAGAAGCATACCGTGGCAGTCGAATATGACGGAATCAGTCAGGCAGTATTTCTCCTTGACAAGGCTGTGTGCGGCACCGTGAAAGCCAGACGCTTCAATATGAAAAACGCCAAGGGGGAAATCGTCCCTGGCGAACCTCAGACCGGTTCCATGGCGCCGGCCTCGTTCCCGGCCGCGATCGGAGACCGCTTTGAAGCCACATTCAGCCATTTTGACGGGGATATCTACAAAGTCAGACTTTACGGCCGGAATCCGGATGCGGCGGAAAGTGCGAAGAAATGACAGGCGCCTGCGTCCCTTTTTGCCTGGCATTCCTCCTCCTGCCGACGTGCGGACTGCTGGGCGCTGATACGACCTGCATGAAATCGCCTTCGGAAGCCAGGCAGATCCTGGCCGGTTCCGGTGACGCGGTTCAGCGCCGGGCCGCCTACCGCCTGCTGGCCGCGGACGAACAGACCCGCCGGAAAATTTTAGATGCGGCGCTTGCCGACAGGGATCCCCTGATCCGCCGCCATGCCCTGCTGGAAAGTCTGGAAAGCCTTCAGAATGATGGAACTGCGCTCGTGCGGCGCATGTCCAATGATCCCGATCCTGATGTGATGTCGCTGCTTCTCGCCTTTGCAGAAGCCCGGACTCCCCGGGATCGTTCGCTGGAGCTTTTGAAGATCATCGGCGGGAAGACGGTGCTTCCGGATATCCGCCGCAAGGTGCAGCGGCAGACATCGTTCGCCTTCTTCCGCAGCAAACGGCGTCTGAGCGAAAATCCCGCGCATGACCATGAAATCATTAAAGTACGCACGATCATGCTGAATGAAAAAGGCTGGAAATTCCGGCCGGATCCTAGCGGAAATCTCCACGGCAAAAATGTCTTTGATCCCGCCTATGATGACTCCGCATGGAAAAACATCAATATCGGCTACTGGGAAAAGCAGGGGTATCCCGGCTATGACGGAATCGCCTGGTACCGGATGCGTTTCACCATGCCCGCCAGACCCGACTGCAATGCGGTGGAACTTCATTTCGCGGGCGTCGACGAATCGGCCTGGGTTTGGCTGAACGGAAAATACATCGGACAGAGAGACATCGGGGTCGACGGCTGGAAAATACCGTTTTATCTGGATGTGACCGATGAAATCCGTTTCGGCGGGGAAAACGTGCTGACGGTGCGCGTTGAGGATACCTGCTTCGGCGGCGGCATCTGGAAGCCGGTTTCCATCGACATTCTGAAATGAACCATGCAAACAGGAAAAAACACGGTTATGAAATATAAAATCGGACTGCTGATCGCATCGTTCTGCGCCGCTGCCGCAGTCAACGGCGGAATCCAGATTGAAACGGGACGCAGGGCGTTCGTCAGAAATGAACAGGGCGCCATGCTCGCTGTGACTCTGCGGAATACAGGCAATGATTTGCTTTCCGATCTCCGGATCGGGGGCGGCATCGGTTCCAAAGCCGTGCCTGCCGATATCAGGATTGCATCTCTGCCCCCCGGCGCATCCGCCGCCGTGAAAATCCCAGTGGAAACACGTCTGCGGACCGGAGCCTATCCCATAAAACTTCATGTGAAGGCATCCGTTCCCGGAGGACGGAACGAATCTGCAGAATTCGAGGATAAATTGCTGATCGGCCCCATGGTGCATGACCGCATGCCCGTCATCATGAGCAAGTTTGAAACCATGTCATTCGATTTTGATGCCATACAGAAACTCGGGTTTACCCATGCAAGCAAATGGCAGTACAGCGGACTGTTTTCCCAGAAGCCGGATCAGATCGATGAATCGATCGAGCTGAACACCCGGGAACTGGACCGGATGATCGAACTCGGATTCCGCGCACAGCTGGC
>CAZHPP010000709.1:0-1844 GCA_964534535.1 uncultured Victivallales bacterium
CTATTTCAACCCGGACCCCGTGCTCCGCTTCACGCCGAAGGAATCCGGCGAATACACGCTCGAGGTGCGGGACAACCTGTACCGCGGACGCGAGGACTTCGTCTACCGCATTGCCTGCGTTCCGGAAGACCGGCCGTTCCGGATCGAACCTCCTTCCGCGTCCGTGAAGACCGTTTCTCCGGAAGACGCATCCGGCAAGGTGCTTCCGCTCACGGAAACCACATATATTTCCGGAGCGCTTGCCGCGGGCGAAGTCCGGAAATTCCGTTTCTACGCAGGGAAAAACGAACAGGCCGCCTTTGAAATCACGGCTCGGCGCGCCGGTTCCCCGCTGGATTCCGTGCTCCGGCTCTACAATTCCAAGGGAAAGCTCATTGCGGAAAACGACGATTTCGTGCGGCCCGTGAACGTGGGGGCCTGCATCCAGCAGTCCGATTCGCGTCTTCTGGTGACCTTCCCCTCCGCCGGAGTCTGCACGCTCGTGCTGACCGACCGAACCGGACGCGGCGGCGAGAATTACAGATATCTGCTCCGCGCCGGACCGCCGAAGCCTTCCGTGCGGGTCTATGCTTCAAAGTCCATGATCAACGCATGGCCCGGCTCCGTGCAGAAGCTCCGTTTTTCCGCCGAACGGATCGACGGTTTCTCCGATGAAATCCGCATTACCTGCGACAGGCTCGAAAACCGCGGCCAGATCGCAATTCCGGAAAACGCCGATTCCGCCGAACTCCAGTTCATCGGCACGGAACCGCCCGCCCCTCCGCAGGAAATTCATTTTTATGCCGACATTTCCTTCGGCATGGAAATCGTGCGGATTCCGGTGATCCCGTGCGACGAGTTCATGCAGGCGTTCGCCTATACGCACCTGATTCCGGCGGACTCCATGATTCTGGCGTGCCCGGGAAAATTTTCCGCTGGAAAAACGGAAAAGAAAAAGAAATGACTCCGTCCGGTGCCGGCACGCCGTCCGGCTCCGGCACAAGCCCTGATTCCTGGAATCAGCGTCCGGTCAGCTTCCGCAGCTTTTCGCGGTAGAGCGGATTCAGCGGGAAGCGGCGGATCAGCTTTTCCAAGGCGGACACCTGTTTTCCGGAATCTCCCTCAATTTCGGCGCGGAGCGCAGCGGCCAGTTCGGAATCGGCCGTATCCGGATGCAGGAATGGCTTCTGGAGCTCCAGATATTTCAGAGCGTTCTCCCGCCTGCCGTCCCGCCATTCGAGCACGGCGAGATCGTAATATGCGGCGGAACTGAACGTGTCGCCGCTGATCATCATGACTTTGCCGTTCCTTGATTTCCTTGCGTTTTCGGAGATTTTCCGGTATTCCTCCCTGGCCTCGGCGAAACGGTCGGACATCATGAGGATGCGCGCATGGACGAACATTTCCGTATTGGAGACCGTGCAGTCCGGCGTGTCCAGCTCCGCAAGATTGCGGAGAAAGGCCGAATCGGCCAGCTGAAGCAGCGGAAGATCGGAACGCGCCAGGGACACGTTGACCGCCATCTCCAGCGCTTTGATGTTCACGCGCCGGGAAACTGTTATGGCATGCTCCATCAGCGGAACAGTATCGCTCCAGACCGGAAGATAAAGCCAGGTCAGCACGGCAAACACGCCGATCCAGAGATACATCATCGCACGAACGGCATGCGTCTTTTCCAGCAGGCGGCGGAATAGCGGAGCAAACACCGCAAGCACCGCGGCGCTCACGAGATAATTGTAGCGGTCGCAGTAATGGAAATTCGTATATTTCAGGAATCCGAGCACGGGCACCGCCGTGCCGCAGACGATCAGGACCGCGCAGACGATCTTTCCGGCAGGAACCCCCAGCTTCCATGCGGCCAGGCA
>CAZHPP010000710.1:0-1842 GCA_964534535.1 uncultured Victivallales bacterium
CGCCGGTTAATGACAATGATTCGGAGAATTTACAGAAAAAACGTTACGTAGCCTTTTTCAGAATCCCTCTTGACTTTACTTGTATTATGTTGTATAATATAAAAGAGCATGTAATATCTTGTCATACCAAAGAACAGGAAAATGGCGATGGAAATGCCGGAATACATGAAAGTGCGGTCATACCTTTACGGTCTTGCACAGCATGCCGCGAAGGTAGGCATGCGCATTCCCTCGGAGAACGAACTGTGCCGCATCTTCGGCGTCAGCCGCATCACCGTGCGCGGAGCCATCAGGGGGCTTGTGGAAGCGAGGGTTCTGGTCAGCCGTCGTGGCGTTGGGACATTCGTGAATCCGGAACACACAGGCGCCGGGACGATGCTGCGCTCCGTGATCGGTCTGATGGAGAACTTCGGACGCAACGTTTATTTTTCCGTCAGTCAGGCGATACGCGGCAGTGTGCTGGAGAGCGGCATGGACACAGAATATGTGGTGCTTCCAGATTCAGACGATCCTTCGCGTCTCATGGAAATGATTTCAGGCAGCATCGATGGCATCATCTGGAGCGATCCGAAGTCTCAGATACTCCCCTGTATGAAAGCGCTGAAGGCAAACGGTATCCCGCTGCTGTGCATCACCGACCGTGAAAAAGGCATACCTGAACTGAGCGGATTCGACACAGTCTTCACTTCCAGCACTGGACGCGGACGCATGCTTGCGAACTATCTTTTCGGAAAAGGATTTTCCAAAGTGATGTATGTTCATAACTATGCCGCAGTAAGAAAAGAAGTGGATTCTCCCGAGAATCCGGAAACCACATCGGGCGCGGTGTCGGCGCGGCTGACCGAACTGGCAGGCGATTCCGCCGAATGCCGGATGTGTTCCATTCTTGAACTTCAGAAAAAGCCGGAACTTCTGAACGGCTTCGGGTGTGTATATTCCGGACGCGAACTTGCGCCGCATCTTGGAATGTGGTTTGCCGAACGCGGGATTCGGGTTCCGGAAGACATTTCATACCTTGCCTACAATCCTGCCGCTTCGAGATTCTTCGGCGGGAAACCGGTTACATATCTGTCCGATGCGGCGGCAGTCCATGACTTTGTGTCCGAATGGCTGGATCTCAGAATCCTTCACCGAGATTACGGCGGACTGTTTCAGAAGGGTGCCGAAGCTGATGTTCATGAGGGGAAAACCGTCAAACCAACACATGGACCTGAATCCGTGAGAAAGATTCAGAAAATCAAGTATGGAAGAAGAGCTGAAGACAGAAAAGCGCAAAATGTGCTTTTGCGACCTTCAAAGACGTGAAAAATGTGAAAATTCAATCATCGGAGCCAGTGAAATACAGGCAAAAACAAAATGAATCCGCAGAAAAAACAATGGAATTATCTCTCGGATTCAGGAAGGAGGTTTTCAAATGAGCCGGGAAACAGAAATTCATGAAAGATCAGAAAACATGCCATTGAGCGAAAGGAATGGCAGACACATGGAGATCCTTGCAGAAAAAGCTTATCAAATCTGCGGTTTGTCCGCCGGAACAGCACAGGGCCGGATTTGCCCGCATGACGGCAGTGCCGCGCGACGGAAGTTTCCGGAAAGCGGGAACGGCAAGCAGGAAAGAACCGAACTGCGCTCATTTTTTACATTAATAGAGCTTCTGGTTGTCATCGCGATCATCGCGATTCTGGCCGGGATGCTGCTGCCTGCTCTGAACAAAGCCCGGGCAAAAGCCCAGGCAATTCAATGCACAAGCCTGCAGAAACAGCTTTATATTTCACATCTCAATTATACAAACGATTTCGACGGTTATCTGATGTCAATGTACGGGATTCGTGACGCTATTCC
>CAZHPP010000711.1:0-1841 GCA_964534535.1 uncultured Victivallales bacterium
GCCCTGAACCGGGCACGGGAAAAAGGCCGCGCCGCCGCATGTATCAGCAACCTCAAGCAGATCGGGTCCCTCGCCGAATTCTATCTTCAGGACAATGAAGAGCGGTACCCCTGGTTTTTCGGCCCGGCCTCCGGCGGCCCCGCATGGTCGCGGCTGTTTCAGAGCAAACAGAAACAGACAACCGTCCTGGACCGGGTACAGGGATACTGGTTCTGTCCTTCCGACCGCGACCCGCGGCTCCGTCAGATCACGGACATCGACAACTCCTATATCCGGCGAGGCAGCTACGGCTACAACAAAGCGTTCATGCCCACGGCATTTGTCCTCCGCCGGACGCGCATTCCGCATCCGTCCGAGAAATTTTTCCTTCTGGATGCCGAAGTCGGCGGCCCCGACCGCACCCTCGTCTACACGAACAATCCCTACTGCGGACATACCGCGGGAAGCCATCACGGGCTCCAGCACGATTTCGGAACGAACTGCGGTTTTGTGGACGGGCATGCGGCCTGGTTGAGAAACTCTCTGCTCAATCTGACCTATACAATCTGGGAACCTCTTAAATAACAGGACAACAACAGGATTTTTCCTCATGAAAAAAGTTCTCGTTTTCTCTCTGGCATGCGCAATCGCATTTTCCGTCTTTGCGCAGGAAAATGCAAAAGACTCCTTCGGACGCGGCCGCGCGGCCTGGGGCGACTGGAAAGCGGCAAACGGCATCGGCAGATTTTCCTGGGATTCGGCGGCCGGGGCCGCCGCGCCCGGATCACTCCGGATCGAAACCGGCCCGGCGAATCCGAAAACGAGTTCGCTGGTGTTCACGCGGCATTTCAGCGCCTTCCCGGGGAAAACATACCGGGCGTCGGTCATGGCAAAGGCGGAAGGCATTCCGGAAAACGCCGGAATCTTCATGAATTTTCAGGGAAAATCCGCAAAGCAGCTGTTTCTGGGAACCCCGGCTCCGGGAATCCGGACTCCTCTTTCCGCGTTCGCGGACGGGAAATGGCACAGGCTCGAATATCAGCTTGAGATTCCCGCTGACGGAAAATGGAAGGACACGGCTCAGGTGCTATGCTGTCTCGGGGCATCCGGGCTGGAATCGGGGAGCGTGCATTTCGACGATTTCGAATTTGCGGAGTTTCCCGGTTCCGCGTCTGGAACTCCGGGAACGGCCGTCCTCCCGGCCGCCGGCTCCCCCGGTCCCGCGCTCGTCCTTGTGAAGGACGGCGTTCCCGCGGCTGAAATCGTGATCCCCGATTCTCCGCTCCAATGTCAGGAACTGGCGGCGGAAGAACTGGCGCTTCACCTGAGAATGATTTCGGGAGCAGCCGTTCCCGTCCGGAAGGAAAGCGAAAAATCTTCCGGCGGAAAGATTCCCATCTTCATCGGCCCCTGCCGCGCGGCGGAGCAGGCCGGAATTTCCTGCGGGAAACTTCCGCCCTCCGGCTATCTTGTAAAGTCCGCCGGAAACGCTCTTTACATCGCCGGACGCGACCGCAGTCTCCACGGGACGGTCGGAAGCTGCTGGTTCGCGGACTGGCAGGGAACCCTGAACGGAGTCTATGCGCTTCTGCGGAAGGAATTCGGCGTGCGGTGGCTTTTCCCCGGCGATGCGGGAACGGCCGCTCCGAAGCGGAAGGACATCGTCTTTTCCGGGAAAACTCTTTCCGGGAAACCGGCGCTTGTCTCCGCGGAATTCTGCCGGAGCAGGGTTCCATGGATCGGATGGAACTCCGCTGCGTCGGCGGAGGCCTTTGCCAGCGTGGAAACACGATTTCTGCTCCGGCACGGCTTCGGCTCACTCAAAAACCTGAATTATTCCCACAGTTACGGGAACTGGGTGA
>CAZHPP010000712.1:0-1839 GCA_964534535.1 uncultured Victivallales bacterium
AACACCAGTCCCGGCGTGTGTCCGGTCGGGTCCCACCCGATCGACCCGTACGGATTGTAGACTCCGCGTTTCGAGGCCGGTTCGTTGAGCAGGCACGATTTCGCGTCCGCATAAATTTCCTCCTTGTACGGGCCGCTGTAGCAGAACTGTTCGTTCCAGGTCTGCGGCGTGGGAGAATTCATGCGCTTCCCGGTCGAGTCGAGCGCAAAATATTCGGGATGCGTCTTCCCGAACCGGCGATAGTATCCGAGCTGGGCGAGTCCGTGGCAGCAGGGAGTATAGAACGTGCCGAGCCGGAACATGCTGTAGTCGCGCGTCCGCGTTTCGACGTCCGCTCCTGTGCCTTCGAAGCTCTGGACCAGACGGCATTCGAAATCGGGCCGGTCGAAGATGCGGCATTCCGGAATGACAAGTTTTCCCTTCGGCACGACCGTTCCGGGGCCGCTGAAGAAGAATCCGGCGCCGCCGAAGCGTTCCAGCAGATCATAGTGCCTTTCTCGTGATGGAACTTCCAGCCGGAGGCGGTCTTCAGCATTCCGGCCTCGTCCCATTTCGGATCATCGCGTCCGGCGATATAGACGCGGTTTCCTGCGGCGAGGATCAGAAACGAGTCGCGGCAGAACTTCGATTCGTCGATCCCGGCCTTCCGCGTGAATTCGCTGACTCCGATGAAGATGGATTTCGCGCCGGGCGACGGTTTATTCACGATGGGCAGTTCGCGTCCCAGCTTCCGCTTCAGGAGGCTCTGGAGTTCGGACGCCGCAAAGCGTGTCATCTTTGAAGCATTTTCCGCCACGACGATTTCGCCGCCGGGTTCGCCGGGAGCGAGTTCCAAAGCCGCTTGGGTTCCGACTTTGACGGAACGCGGCGGGCGGGCATCCCCGAGAAACGGCGGTTCGATGTTCGTGAATGCGGCGCAGGAGAGCACAAGCGCCCCCGCGAGTCCGATCAGTCCGGATTTCAGCATGATTCTGTTTCCTGTTCCTGTATATTGATCAATAGTTTGGGAATTCACAAGACGGGGTCGCATTCTGCCAGAAAGTACATGTATTCATCCCTGAAAAATAGCCGGGAAGAGTGTTGTTATTGTGCGGAATCTGGTTCTGCTTCAGTCCCTGCACGTGGCCGTCGCAGAAAAGCACGTTGTTGATTCCTTTGTGGCGGAACTCAAAATACTGAGGCGTGAGCCAGCAGATGCGGCCGTTGGCGGAGCATCTTGCCTCCATGAGAATCATGGTGCGGGAGGCATTCTTGACTTTGTTCTGTTGCTGCGGCGGATTTCCCCAGTAGGTTTTGTCTATGATATAAATATTCCCCGCGTAGGAACAGACGTTCTGTCCTGCGCCGACCTGGGTCATGTCGTAGTGGGGCACGCGAGGACGGAGTTCTTTCCTCCCTGATAGACATGCGCGATGTTGATTGTGGATCTGTGATTCAGATAGGCTCCCAGGGGAGAAGGCTTCCCGTCGCCGCGGTCGCTGGCGAAGATGGTATACATGATTCCGCCGACTGTGTTGTTCATGGGCCACCACCCGACGTTGTCGTTCACATACATGAGGATTCCGCCCAGACCGATGGTCTTCTGGTTGTTGACGCAGGAAATGGTTCTTGCTTTTTCCCTTGCCGCGTTCAGAGCCGGAAGCAGCATTCCGGCCAGGATTGCGATGATCGCGATGACGACCAGGAGCTCGATTAATGTAAAAATTGCCTTCCGTTTCATTGCGCGCCTCTTTCTGTTATTTATTTTTTCTGCACTGGAACCGATACGGTTTCCTGCGAACTGCAAACAGGAAATAAAAACATTTCGGACTGCATCTGTTTTCATGGTTCAGAAACTCC
>CAZHPP010000713.1:0-1837 GCA_964534535.1 uncultured Victivallales bacterium
TATCTGTCTCATCAAACAATAAGGAGAACTTCAAGATGTATCAAGCCCTGCAGATCATGTTCCTGGCAATCGTTATTTCGGGGATTGTCGGATTTCTGGTCTCCTTCCTGATATTTCTGCTCACAAAGTTGGTCAACATCGGTAAAAAGAGCGAGGAACAGGAAAAGACCTTGCAGAACGAAGAACTCGAACTGGCGTTGGCGCTGGCTGCCGTTCATGCGGCAAAACAGCCGAACTAAAACGAACCTATGCTTCGGGACGGACGATCCCCGGGGAATAATCCCCCGGGGAATGAGGTCGGACCGTGCATGGTTCGTCAACGGATCAAACGCAAAAAAGGCAGGTTCGGAATTCCGGTTCGGAATCGGGCGGATCGGCATGCCGGAAAGCCGCCTCGAAAATGGAATTATTACATCTGCTGAAACATTGCTTATGGGGCACCCTGAAACACACTGAAATGTTCCCGCCTGCCCGGAATACTCCGGGCAGTTTTTATCTGTTGACAAGATTACTCGGTATTGGATGAGATTTCTCCTGTGGGTCCCGTCCGTTGGAGCGGCGTTTGTGGTGATCGCCGCTCCATTTTTTATGCGTGAAAAATGTGTCAAAAATGTTTCAAACGGCGGGAGTGGCTATGGGTGTGTTTGAGTGTAAGCGGATTTGAAACATAATTGAAACACCGGATTGAAAAAAATCCCGAGTGAAGATATCGTAACATGCTATATGCAAGGAGGTTAATCTGGTAGTCCGGGCGGGAATCGAACCCGCGACCCACTGCTTAGAAGGCAGTTGCTCTATCCACTGAGCTACCGGACCGGAAAAACCGTTCCTTAATATGCCTCCCAAACAGCCTTTTTTCAAGTCCGCCGGAACGATTTCACGCCTCCCGGCCGAAATCAGAACGAAACGTGCACTTCGCCGGAAAGCGAGGCGGGCGGCGCCATCAGCACCAGACCCGCCGGTTTGCTCCAGTCCCGGTCCCAACTCTGCAACAGCAGCGGATCGGTCGGAGCTCCCCACGGATTCAAATCGATAATCAGCGTGTTGCCGTCCGAAGTGAAGTAAATGTCCATCACCAGCGTCTTTTCCGGCAGTAGCCATTTCACGTCCCGGAAAAATTTTTCCGCCCGCTTCAACAGCTCGTCGCGAATCCCGTCCAGCCGCCGGAAATGACGGATCAAATTGTACTGACTCATCGCCGCAAGTTCGCCGTCGCGAATGAAAAGCCGGAACTCCCGCGTGCGGTTCATCCGCCGGAAAGGACGCAGACAAATGCAGCTGACTTCGCCCCGCTTCGCCGCGTGCCGCACCTTCTCGCTCCGGCAGAGAAACTTCCACGCGCTCAGCGGCGAATACACCGCGCCGCGCTTCAGCCGGAACCGTTCCGTGTCGGTCGGCGCGCACGAATCCACCGAGGTAAAGCAATTGCCCCGGATGCCCGACATCGGCAGCCGCAGATCGCGAATCACCTGACGGGAAATGTCCTTGTCCTCTTCCCCCTCGGCCAGCAGCCTCACCGCCTCGGGATGCAGTTTCACAAAACTGGTCACAAACGTGTGCGCGGCCAGCGCCGGATACCACTCCGGCACAAACCAGAACTTCTTTTCATATTCCTTCATGTTCCGACCTCCGGCTGTCCGATCGTTCAATCCGGTTCGAAACGATCATCCAATAAATCAGCATTCCGGCCATATAGACCGTATCGTAATTCAACCACGGCAAATCCAGCACGGGAAAACACATCGCCACCAGCATCGCGGGAAATCCGGCGTAAATGCCGCATTTCCACATCGACCCCGGCGTCGCGCATCTGTGCCAGCTTGTAGCGCAAGGTTCG
>CAZHPP010000714.1:0-1836 GCA_964534535.1 uncultured Victivallales bacterium
AAAGGAACTTTCCCATGAAGGCGGCGCCTCCGCCGCAAGGGCCATCATGACCACGGATACCAAGCCGAAGGAGATCGCAGTCTCCTTCCGCTGTCAGGGCCGGCGCGTGACCGTCGGCGGCTGCTGCAAGGGCGCCGGCATGATCGCCCCCATGATGACCGTTCCCCATGCCACCATGCTCTGCTGCATCACCACCGATGCCGAAGTTCCCCGCTCCCTGCTTTCCGACATGCTCGGAAAGTCCGTCACCGAATCCTTCAACCGCGTGACCGTCGACGGCGACATGAGCACCAACGACACCGTGATTCTCATGGCCAACGGCGCTTCCAGAACGAAGATCGAACCCGGAACGGCGGATGCCGAACATTTCCAGACCGCGCTGAACATGGTCACGGTCCATCTGGCCCGCGCGATCGCCATGGATGGAGAAGGCTCCACCAAGTTCGTCACCGTCGAAGTTTCCGGAGCCGCCAGCGAAAAGGAGGCCGAGGACTGCGCCCGGACGATCGGGACTTCTCTGCTCTGCAAGACCGCGTGGTACGGCTGCGATCCGAACTGGGGACGCGTTCTCGCGGCCGCCGGCCGCAGCGGAGCGCATTTTACTCCCGGCAACGTCTCGCTCGACTATGACGACAAGCCGGTCGTCCGCAACGGCGTAGACGCCGGTACTCCCGAGGAGGTCCTGGCCGAACTCATGCGCACCGGCGAGTTCACGGTCCGCCTGAATCTCGGCGAAGGCCATGCGTCCTTCACCGTCTGGACGTGCGACATTTCGCACGACTATGTCAAGATCAACGCCGATTATCACACCTGATTCTTTGAAAAGGATATCAAACCAGAAAATGATCACCCCCGGTGAAAAGGCGGAAGTCCTCATGGAGGCGCTTCCCTACATCCAGCAGTTCCGCGATTCGATCGTCGTCGTCAAGTTCGGCGGCAGCGCCATGGAAAATCCCGAACTTACGCAGAAGACCATGCGCGACATTGTGCTCATGGAGGCCATCGGAATCAAGCCCGTGGTCGTCCACGGCGGCGGCAAGGCCATCACGGCCCGCCTGAAGGAGCTCCAGATCGAAACCAAATTCATCAACGGACTCCGCGTTACCTGCGAAAAGACGATCGCCGTTGTCGACGACGTCCTTCACAACAATACCAACCGCCACCTCGTGATGGGGATTCTCGCCGCGGGCTCCAAAGGCGTCCAGATCTCCGGCAAAAAGATCCTCCGCGCCAAAAAGCTCTATTCCAAGGATCCCGCCACCGGCGCCGATCTTGACATCGGGTTCGTCGGCGAGGTCATTGCGGTCGATACGGCTCCCATTCTCGATGCCGTGAATCACGGATTCATTCCGGTGATCGTTCCCCTCGCCACGGATTTTTACGGACAGCCCTACAACGTGAACGCGGACATGGCCGCCTGCGAGATCGCAAAGGCCCTGCGCGCGAAGAAGCTCATGTTCCTGAGCGACGTTCCGGGAATCCTCCGCAATCCCAAGGACGAAACCACGCTGATTTCCTCCATCAGGACTTCCGAAGTCGACGGGCTGATTCAGGAAGGCGTGCTTTCGGGCGGGATGCTTCCCAAGATCCGCAGCTCGGTCGCCGCGCTGGATGCCGGAGTCGGCGAAGTCCACATGATCGACGGACGCGTTCTGCATTCGCTTCTGCTGGAAATCTTCACCGACCGCGGAATTGGAACGGAAATCCGCCGGGGCTGACCGGTCCCGGTTCTGTTTTTATGTTCTGTTGTCGGGGGCTGCCCGCCCCTGACACCTCATCGGCAGGACTCAGAGAGCCCTGCACCCTGCGCAAAAAAATCTTTTTTTGCGCTTGTTT
>CAZHPP010000715.1:0-1835 GCA_964534535.1 uncultured Victivallales bacterium
GAAGCAGAATCTTCCTGTTCAGATACAGGGTGAATCCCATCCAGTCCTGAAGAAAATTCGCCGCAATCTCTGCACTCATTCCATATTTGCTCCCATTTAAGAAAGTGCTATATTAAGAGAGAAAATCGAAGGATCAGCAATGAGTACGAATCGGAAATGGACAGGCAAGGAAAAGCTTGCAATCGTACTGAAGGCATGAAGGGTGGAGTCCGCCTGAGCGAGCTGTGCAACGAGCGCGGAATCAGTCAGGGAATGTATTACAAATGGCGGAATCAACTTCTGACGGACGGAGCCAAGATGCTTTATGGCAAGGCAAGCAAGATTGTGCTTTTCAAGTTCTTCACTTTGAAAAGTCATGCTATTTTTCCTCCGACTGATGGGATGTCGTGTTTTACACCGCGCATCCATGCCGGCGCTCCACTTCCGACGAGCTGGATGGCCCATTATCAGAATGGAATCACTGTTCCTGGAATACCTGCAGAACAGTATAGGTGGCTATACTTCCGTACTCATGCTGAACAATGCGTACAAAATACCTGGAAGCGGGGACCTGTCTGATCAGTGAAGCCGCCTTTGCATGCGTCAGTCCTCCGGGGCGATAGTCCACCACATAGCGTCCCAGTGGTTGCCGACAGCGGGATAATAAGGGTCGTGGTGTCCTTGTAGTCCATCATTTCAGCATGGCCGCCGACAAACGCGTAGTTGGAGCGGTTTTTATTCCCGTGCAGACCGCGCCCATGCCGCCGACGGCGGTCAGATTGTCCTTTGGGTAACAAATTGCTCCTTCGGTGTGACTGCCGATGGCTTTGCCTTTGGCCCAGTTTTCACAAAAGAGAATTGTGGAACCGGCATGCCGGATGGAGCCGATTTTTTTGCCTTCTGCACCATTGCCGTTTCCCCATAGCGGGTCCTTGTGGGCGATGGCATAGGAACGTGTTCCAGCGGGTTTGCCGTCCACAGACCGTTGATTGGCAGAAAAGGACTTTGCCTCGTTTGGCGCCTCTGCTGATGTATAATTCGTCGGAGGGATAGCCGAGGTAGGGACGCA
The DNA here is from genome assembly GCA_964534535.1 of uncultured Victivallales bacterium. Lineage (GTDB taxonomy): Bacteria > Verrucomicrobiota > Lentisphaeria > Victivallales > UBA1829 > CAZHPP01. Next base: position 1,049 of record CAZHPP010000715.1, read on the forward strand.
GCAGAAAATCATATCCTCTGTTGGTCTGGTTGACTACGATGTAATCGGAATAATCGCCCGTATAAATCAATGTTGCAGTGCTTACCTGTTTAAGGTTTCCGGAGCACCCGGCCTGCCTGGCTTTTTCCCCGACTGAATTCAGCGCCGGCAGAAGCATTCCCGCCAGAATCGCTATGATCATAATTACAATAAGAAGTTCCACCAGTGTAAAACTCATTCTGCAAAGATGCCAATGATCTGCTGTTTGGTGCCTGGAATGCTTCTGCTTTTCCATTTTCCTGCCTTTCCTGTTGTTTTTTTATAGTGATCCGCATACGAGCACAATTCTTGTGCATGATACGGTCATGATGTATTTGGGGAAATTTGAAAACCAATTCGAGCGGTATAATTTCCAGTGTGTTTGTATCAATTCTCCATCTTGGATTTGTACGGGGCGCAGGATGCGCGCTGGATAAGCTCCGATTCGCAGTGGTATATTTGGCGGGGCAGATCCGGATTCAATATCCGGTTCAGGAGAAATTCAACGAGATGTTCCGTAATCTGATCGACATGATGATTGAAGGTCGTAAGCGGCGGCGAGTACCATTCTCCCTCCGGCTGATTGTTGTATCCGAGCACGGAAATGTCATCAGGGACGCGGAATCCGTACTTTGTCGCGACCGCGATTGCGAACATGGCAACGGAGTCCGAAAGGGCGAAGAGTGCATTATATTTTTTGTCTCCAAGAGAGCACGCAGAGCATCGCTTCCATTGATTGATTCGAATTCACGGATATTGCTGCACATCA
>CAZHPP010000716.1:0-1827 GCA_964534535.1 uncultured Victivallales bacterium
TCAGACCGCGCCGGCGATGCGCGGTCTGATGGAGGAGCTCCGGGAAACACATCGCTACCGCGAAACAAGAATCATGGCAGTTTCAGCATTATTCCGCTTCTTCGACCCGCACGGCATCGAACCATGCCGTGCCTTTGCAGAAATAATTGTAAAGGCGGATATAAGCGCGGGCCTGCGGCGTGGAATCCTTCCGTGCGGTAAACGTCATGGTATAAACGGTCCACGGGATGCTCGTCCGGATCGCCGGAGTCGGCCACGGAATGTTGGCGCCGTCATTCAGCTGGATGAACACTCCGCCTCTGCCCGGGTCCTGAATCTCCGTCTTTACCGAGAATGCAACCCTGTATTTCACTCCTTTTTTCAGCGTCATGTACTGTGAGAGATTCAGATTTCTGTCGCCCGGATTGGTGATTCTCATACTCTTTCCCCCGAAGAGGAAGAATCTTTCGTCCAGATTGATGAAATCATTTTTCGGCAGTACGGCGTCGGCATCGGCAGACCACGGCCCGAAAAAGCGCCCGCTTTTCACAACGTCGAAATTGGAGTCCCTGAGCAGATTCCGGTCCGGTTCCGGCAGAAACGAAAGGAACATGAAATTTGCGGAATCGCCATAATTCTTTATGAACGGACTCCAGGAGTAATAGAGCGCGCCGGAGGATTTGGTCTTTGAGACGCGGGAACGCGTGAAATTCGCAACGATTCCGGACTCATTGATTTTTCCGAGGCTTTTCAGCGGGATCGCCATTTCCATCGACCAGCCGTGTTCCTTCAGGATGGTTTTCACCGCGGCGCCGCTGTTCCAGCGGATGTTCAGCGCCGCCGCGCCGTTTTCCGTTGTTTTCCGCAGATCGGCGAAAACGCCGTCGCGCGAAACACCCCACTGATAATAACCATCCCGTTTCCCTTCCGGATTCAGAAACAGTTCCACGGAATCGTTCTGCCAGAGTTCCGGGTCGTCAAAGGCAAGCCTGGAAACAAAACCGTCCGACATATTCGGTTCGGCGCATTCATACGCGACATAAAGATTCCGGCTGTCCCGCAGAAGGCGGACGGTCGTGGAGACCTCAGTCGGCGCGCCGTTGAGCCCGCTCAGGAAAAGACGCGGGGCCTTTTCCCAGACTTGTTCAGAAGGCGCCCCGTCGATCGAAATGCTTCCGTCCGGCACGCTTCCCACGAGCTGTTTTCGCGATGCAATGGCTTTCTGGATCTCGAAGAATTTCTTCCCCGCGTTTTTCAGAACGCTGTAGTAATTTTCACGGATGAAGGCGATCCGCTTCAGGGATTCCGGTTCCTTCTTCGCGGCTTTTTCCGCTGCGGAAAGCATGCCGTTCAGAGAATCCAGTTCCCGCTCCGAATAGATGTTGTTCCACAACTCGTAGGCTGTGGGCGGAACGGCGGCCGGGCCGGTGGCGGTCATCACGACTTTTCCGGTGATCTTTGTCAGCCACAAGGTCTCCAGACGGCGGAAGAATTTTGTCATTTCCGGAGCTCCGGAGCCATAAAGTGCGGAATACGTTTCCTTCAGCAGCTTTTCCGTGTCGGTTCCCGAATTCCACATCTTTTTGGAAAAGACGTACCAGTTGAAGAACTGAAAGGCCGCCAGATCGCTTGACGATTCCATGAACGAACCGAAGATATGGGGCTGCACAGCGGAATAAAATGTTCCGACGGCTTCCGGCGTGGAGCACGGAATCTCGGGAATGTCCGTTCCCCCGTATTTGCAGGCATAGGTCCAGAGCCATGTTTTTCCGTGAAGTTTTCCGCACCATGTCCGGATCTTCTTCAGGCTGGCGCTCCATCCGCCCGGACGCGAGGCCTCCCACGGTC
>CAZHPP010000717.1:0-1826 GCA_964534535.1 uncultured Victivallales bacterium
GAATTCCAATGCAGCCGCAGCACGATTGACAACGTCCGAAGGAACAGATACTACAAGGAGTAGCCCACCCCGCCACCAGCCGCGTCGGTGTGCCGCCAACGCTTCCGGGCGCAACGCAAAACGCGGTGGCGGGGTTTACGGTGTATCGCCACGGGTCCTCCGGACGGTTTTTTACTCCCGAGGGCGGCGGAAGGAGTCGAACTATTAAGCACACTTGCTTGCAGGTGATAAAAAAATACTATCCATTACTAAACAATGACTTATGGAAATTATTTTTGCGGCGAATTTTTCTGCGGCCGACTGGACTTTGACGGCCTTTTTCGACCGATTGGGAGCCGGTTAAGTGCTCGACGGCGTGGCGGCGGGAACGACAGTGTCGGGATATGCCGGCATCGGACGCGAAGTACCCCATCGGCGCTGAGCCGACGGCACGAACATATGCTTGGGGGCAAAACGCCCAGGAGGGCCTTGAAGCGCATTTGCGGGCAGGTGCTCACAACGCTGTCGCTGGAATGGTAAGAACATCATCCTTCAAATGTGAGACTTCCGGGAAGAGACTGACCAGCGCTCCCATGCCAATGGGTTGTTTGAATGTTTCCAGTTTTTGGAAATGCCGAACCGCATCCCGGTCAATGGTTGCAGCCTTTTTGAATTCGATGGGATACAGCGTTCCGTTTTTCTTAATCACCATATCAATTTCTTTGGGATTGCATTCGCGGTCGCGATAGTAATAGAACGACGGTTCCTCTCCGGCGTTCGCATAGCTTTTCAGGATTTCGGCAAAACACCAGGACTCAAAGAAATGTCCAGCGGCCGCACCGTTTGCGAGAGCCTCCGGAGTGTTCCATTCCGTGAGGAATGCCATCAGCCCTGTATCAAGCATATAAAGTTTCGGCGTGGAAACCATCGGCGCCGAGCCGTTTGTTTTGTATGGATAAAGCAGTCGGACAATTCCGGATGTCTGTAAAATGCTCAGATAATTTTTGGCCGTGGGCTGGCTGATTCCGGTATCGCGGGCAAGATCGGAATAATTCAACATTTGCCCGGAGCGGGCAGCGACAGATTTCAGAAATGCGAAGAATACATTGTGATCGGCGACCTGTGAGAGGTCGCTGACATCCCGTTCCAAATAACTCTTCATGTATGACTGGTAGAAGCGCGTCCAAAATCTTGCGGGATTGGGCGCGGTCACCAGTTCGGGATATGCCCCAAGCCACAGGGAATGGAAAAAATCAGCCGGTGTTTTCTGCGGCATATTATCAGCAGCAAATGTTTCCGGCAGGAATAGCTTGTCAATTGACGCTCCGGCCAATTCCCGGTTGGAAAGACCATACATATTGAATATGCCAATTCGCCCGGCAAGGGATTCCGTCACTCCTTTCATCAACTGGAATTGCTGGGAACCGGTGAGCCAGAACATACCCCTGGCTTTTTCCGGCGAAGCATTTCTGGTATCATCAATCATCGCCTTGATATATGGCAGCAATTCCGGCGCATATTGAATTTCGTCTATGATGACAGGAGGCGGATTGTCGGCAAGAAAGAGCCGAGGGTCCTGCTTGGCGCGAATACGTACGTCAATCGGATCAAGCGAAACAAAACGCCGTTCCGGTTCCGCGATTTTCCGAAGGAATGTGGTTTTTCCTACTTGGCGTGCTCCCGTCACAAGTAACGCCGGGAAGAAGTCGTTCGCCTCAAGAAATGGTTTTTCAAGAAATCGTCTAATGTACATAAAGGCCTCGCTAATTCAAAGTCTTGTTTTAAAATAGCATGAGCTGAAGTGATTGTCAAGCCGGGAATACTCGCTATTTAAAAATATCATTTTG
>CAZHPP010000718.1:0-1824 GCA_964534535.1 uncultured Victivallales bacterium
GTGTTCGCTCGGCAGGGAGCCGTCGGCATGCATGGCGGAGACGATTCTTGAGGCGAAGAAGCGGACCGCATCCAGCGATTCCGCGTTCGCGAATTCCCTGCGGACTGCGGCTGCGCCGATCAGCGCGTAGCAGAGCTCGCTCACGGTCAGATTCCCGGCCCGGCTCCGCTGGAGACGGCTGTATTCCGCAGCGATTTCCGGGATTTTCCCGTTGTGGAAGTCCCGCCAGTACCGGCAGAGCGCCATGACCGCGAGCGACCCGAAATGCGGTTCCTGCGCAGTTCCGAGCCAGCTGCCGCGACGCCCGCCTTCCGCAAGGGATTCCGGCAGGGCTTCGGAAAGACGCTCTCCGAGAACCGCGGCCCACTGCTTCATGCCGAATTCCGAATCGAATTCGGGGAACAGTTCCGCGATCTTGAGCTGAAGCGCCAGACACCAGCTGTTGTCGTCGAAGTAAATGGTATGCGCCCGGACGATGTGGCTCCATTCCCATGTTCCGATGAGCCAGTCTCCGCCCGTGCGGTTCAGAAGGCCGCTCCGGAAATAGAGGAAGCTCAGGATGTTGTGCGCAATGTCGTAATATTTCCGGCCGCCGAGCGCCTGAAACAGCGAGAGATACATGTAAGCCGTTTCAAGATTGCAGTCGGCTCTTCTCTGTTCGATCACGCTCCAGCCGTCGTGAGGGGTCCATGCGGGGAATGCGTTCTTGGTGATCCATGCCGTCTTGTTTCCGTTCTCGAGCAGGATGCGTTCGCCGACGCCCCAGCTGCCGTCGGCCGGTTCCATGATGCCGGATTTCTCGAACCATGCGGCGTTCCGTGCGATGCTTTCCTTCAGAATGCTGCGCTCAATCATAGGTCAGATTTTCCTTTTGGCTAAAGCGGTTTAGAAATAATATAACATGCCGCCGGAAAAATGCAAACAGACTTTCCGGAATGCGCTGCAGCGGAGACAAAGACAGGAATCAGGCGAAGACAGATGCGCTTAACGTTCCGAAAATCTTTGCACAGCCGTTCCATGACTTTTCCCGGTGCGCAATTTGAGAAACCCTTTTTTATTTGTGTTTGGTACCGTCCAATTTGTACTTTCCCTTTTTAAATCTAAAGTCTATTTGAAAAATTATGAAAACAGCAGTAAAATATTCCAGGGCGGGTGACAAAAATTTCAGGAGGCATTGTATGTCAGATATTGTATTGCAGTGTCCATTTTGTGAAAAAAATGTAACGGTATCCTTGGAAATGCTGGGGAAAATTGTCAAATGCCCCCATTGCAAAGAAGGTGTTTTTGTAGGAGAAGAAAATTTTACTCCGGATCAAATTCAACAAGCGAAGGAAGATCAGGATGCCAGACAGCAGGCGGAAGAAGCTGCACGCATGGCAGAAGAAGCAGAGCGTGCTTCTAATCGGGAGCAGCGAGAACGCCGCAACAAGGATTTATGGAGTAGGACCCATTATAAATTCCTTATCCTGAAATTTGATGAAGCCGAAACGGTTCTGAATTCCTTGGCTCGCAGTGAAGGCTGGAAAGTTGTTTCACATTCCACCGTTTTCCTGTCGGAAACGAGCGGCTCCCTCGGCGGTTTTGGCGCAGGAACCCGTGTCGAAGGAATTGCTGTCATTCTGCGCCGGGATGATATTCCATGACAATGAAGGAAAAAATGGCTGTGTACTGAACGTTGAGTGTTTCCTTCAGGGATTCGGGAGACCGGGGGGAAAACGGAGGTTCGCCCCCCTGGTCGACAGGGTTCGACAGACAAAAAAACGCGCGCAAAAAATTGAATTTTTAGCGCAGGGTGCAGGGCTCTTTGAGTCCTGCCGAGGGTTC
>CAZHPP010000719.1:0-1820 GCA_964534535.1 uncultured Victivallales bacterium
ACTCTGTGAACGTGCTGTATTTCGACGGACATACCCGGCCGGTCAAAAACGGGAGATTCCCGCTCAGCACGATCAACAGCAACGCGGAACTGACTTCGTTCTGGTCGAACTGGATTCCGTCTTCGAAGTGGAATGCCGAAGCAGAAAAGATATTCAGCAACTGAATCAGAAACATACAAAGGAATCGTTAAGCTCATGAAAAAAATGCTGTTTGCGGCCCTGCTTCTTCTTTTTGCAGCCTTTCACGGAAACGGATCGGAGCAGATCGAAATCCGTCCGGACAAGGCTGAAATCATTCTCCCGGCAGGAAGCAATCCCATTGTCCGGATTGCGGCGGGAGAACTCCAGAAGCATCTGAAACTGATCACGGGGACGGAAATTCCCATCCGCCGGGAACATGTTTCCGGATTTTACCCGTTCCGTTTCACCGGAGTCCCGAACGGGGAAAAACTCCGTCCGGAAGAAGCCGTTTTTACCGCAGGGAAGGATGAAACGGCGTTTTACGGGGATGACACTCCCTTCAAAAGCAGCCTGGACGATTTTTCGACCCTTACCTACGGGAATCGTTTCGGCACGATGACGGCGGTCTGCTGTTTTCTGGAAAAGCAGTTCGGGATCAAATGGCTCTGGCCCGGCGACAGCGGAATCGTTTTTCCGGAGCGGAAGACACTTGCACTGAATACGGGAACAGTCCGCTGGACTCCGCAGCTCGTCATGCGTTCCATCCGTACCGGTTATTACAGCCCATGGCATAGAAAAGCAATGGAAGAAAAAGGAAAAATCCTTCCACAGGAATTCCGTCTGGAAGGAAAACAGTTTCGATAAAGCAGCAATGGAAACTGCCCTCTGGTGCCGCCGGATGCGCATGGGGTCCAGCGTGCAATACACCTGGGGACATGCTTTCAGCGACTGGTGGAGAAAATATTCCAAAGATCATCCGGATTATTTTTCCATGCAGGAAGATGGAGTTCGCCGCCCCGAGTTTCCGGAACATCCGGACCGGGTCAAACTCTGCGTCAGCAATCCCGCCGTGGTAAAACAAGTCGTGGAAAACTGGAAGGCCGCAGGAATGCCTTCCGCCATCAACTGCTGCGAAAACGACTCCCGCGGATACTGCCGCTGCCCCGCCTGCATGAAGCTGGATGTGCTCCTTCCCGGTGAAAAGCCGCTGGAAAACCTGACGGACCGCTATCTCCATTTCACCAATGCCGTGCGGACCGAGGCGGCAAAGCACCGTCCGGACGTCATTGCGACGATGTACGCATACAGCAACTATGAGCTTCCGCCGAGACGGGAAAAAGTCGGGAAAAACGTTCTGCTCGGATTTGTTCCCTTCATGATGACCTCCTTCGAAGAAACGGATGCCCACTGGAAACATTGGCGCGCCGCCGGAGCAGCAATGATGTTCCTGCGTCCAAACGACCAGTGGGTCAACATCGGCATGCCCATGGGATTTGAAAAACGCATCTACGATCATTTCCAGCTCGGAGTCCGGAACGGAATCATGGGAACAGACTACGACATGCTCCACAATTACTGGCAGGCCAACGGAATCGCGGACTATATCCTGGCGCGCGCCCACATTGATCCCGCCGTTTCTTTTGAAACTCTGCTGGACGAATACTGTTCCGCCTTCGGCGCGGCGGCGCCGGATGTCCGGGACTACTTCAACTGCTGGCGCACCAATGTCTTCGAAAAGAAGATCATGCCCGATGCGGAAAAAATCCGGAAGATCGGACTCTACGGAAACTTCCGGCGCGGTCTCATGTGGTCGATCAAAGATTATTATTCTCCCGCGGATTTCGACCGGACCGATGCCA
>CAZHPP010000720.1:0-1819 GCA_964534535.1 uncultured Victivallales bacterium
GACCGTGATCCTTTACATGATGCTGGCGCAGCTCATGAAGAAGGTCTACATCCGGAAATACGGAGAGCTCCACTGATCCCGTTCCGGAAAAGATGAACAGAATTTAATCCGGCGTTCATGTTCCGGTGACGCCGCGGCAGTACTTTGTCCTGAAAAACAGGAGAAATGTCATGCCGATGAACCTGAACAGCCGGAACACCGCGGCCCTGCTGGCCGGAACAGCACTGATCGTCCTTTTTGCCGGACTCGGATTCCGGGAACTCGAAAGCGGAGACGAGACAAGAGCCGCCGGAATCGCGGCCGAAATGCTGACCGGACGCGGATGGCTGATCCCGCGCCTGAACGGAAGTCCGTTCCTCGAATATCCGCCGCTCCATTCCTGGGCCGCGGCGCTTTCGTATTCCGTCTTCGGGATCAACAGCTTCGCCGCGAAACTGCCGTCGGTTCTCGCCGCATTCGGACTTGTCATGCTGACGTTCGGATTCGCGCGCAGGCTGAAATTTTCCGTTCCGGAATCCTTTCTTTCGGGAGCGGTCCTGCTCTTCAGCATCCCGTTCTTTTCCGAAAGCCGGACCTGCAGAGTCGACATGATGCTGGCCTTCTTCATTCTGCTGAGCCTTTCCGAATTTTATGCCGCTGCCGAGGCGCAGAGATTCCGGGGCCGGATCCTGCACTGGGGTCTCTTCGCGCTCGGGCTGGCAGGCGGAATCGGTACGAAGGGCATGATCGGAATCGTCCTTCCCGGCATTGTGATCGGAAGCTGGCTCTTCATTTCCGATTATCTGCATTCCCGGATCGCGTTCGGACGGTATGCCGCGGCATTCGCCGGGGGTGTCCTCGCGCTCGGACTGGCAGGGATCTGGTATGCGCTTCTGTGGAAATACGGCGGAAAGGAAATGTTCACCGCCGCATTCTGGACCAACAACTTCGGAAGGTTCTCCGGAAGCCAGTCCGACCATGCGGAATCTTTTTCCTACTACTTCATCAAACTGCCGGGCCTGTTCCTGCCGTGGCTGCCGCTGCTGCCGTTCGCAGTCTGTGCCGCCTTCCGGAAACGGAACGAAGCCCTGCTCCTGCCGCTGCTGGCCGTATCCGTGCCGTTCCTGATTCTCTGCCTCGCCTCCGGGAAACGCGTGGTCTATCTCCTGCCTCTGAGCGCCCCGTGCGCCCTGCTCTGCGGATGGTATCTGTGCAGTCTTCCGGAAAAGGTTCAGAATTTCTGCCGCAGATTCCTGACGAAGATTCCGGTTCCGCCCGCACGGCTCGGGATCGCCGCGCTGGCGGCCGCCGCCGCACTCGTGATCGGAATCGACATCGGAACAGCCGTCCACATGAACCGGAAGAAGTCGCTCCGGCCTCTGTTCGAATACTGCCGGAAACTGGAAAACGGGGGATTTGCGCCCGTCCTGATTGATCCTGCGGAACGGACGCGCGGAGCGGCCTTCTTCTATCTGCATCACCGTCTGCCGGAAGCCAGTTCCAAAGGCAGAACCCGCGCCCCGAATGAACGCTGGATCGTCCGGGACAAACAGTCCGGAAACGCAGGGAAAACGTTCGCCGACCATCATATCGTTCTCGGCGAATGACCATGAGAAAAAACAAAAGGCTCTGTTCCGGGCAATGACCGATCTTCACACACTTTCAAGGGGCTTCTCGCCCCTTTTACCCTCGGCAGGACTCAAAGAGCCCTGCACCCTGCGCGAAAAAATTCATTTTTCTGGCCCGGCAGGAACACTCTTCCGGGAAAATGAACCATTTCCCCCGCACTGCGGAAACAATGGAAAAAATGCAATTCCATGATATGTTACTGACAACAACA
>CAZHPP010000721.1:0-1804 GCA_964534535.1 uncultured Victivallales bacterium
CATAACTCTGGCCATTCGTTCAGCATGATTTTACAGAAAATTCGTTACACTCCCTGGCATTACCGTAACGATAGCCTCGACTATCAATGCTCCTGCAATCTGGTACGATATTCAATACTTGATTATTAGTATATAAAAAATCAACGTAGCAAACCATAAATTAACTCATTATTATGGCTTTTCCATCTGAAGCGACCGCGCCGACAATCAAGGAACTCAAAACGAGTCCCGGCCGGAACGGAAGAAAATACAGGAGTGAAACACCATGTCCATCAATCTCACCGACAAGGATGCGCTCGAACGACTCAATGACAAGCTCAAAGAGCTGACTGCATGTCAGGAAATGATGAAGGGAATCAATGTTGTAGTCCGTGACAAAAAAATTGCGGATGCAGAAAAAATCAAGACGATCTGCGAACGGTTTCATGTGACGCTGGAAAGCGCACAGGAACTCGTTAAGCCGAAAGAGTCATGGCATTCGCCTGGCATCCATAGTTGGCAACTATCCAACAATTCGGCGGAAATTCGACGCGTCAAGCAAAGAATCGAAGAGGTTATCCGCTATCGGAATGAAATCAAGGAAACCGAAGAGGCCGGAGGGTTGCCAGAGTTCGAGTTCGACGGAGGGAAAATCGTGGACAACATTCCCGAAAACCGGCTTCAAATCTTTTTCGATGACAAACCTGAAGCTGAAATTCGCACCAGACTGAAACGCAACGGATTCCGCTGGTCACCGAGCAACGGAGCGTGGCAGAGTTACCGCAATCACCACACGCTCAGTTGGTCAAAGCAGGAGTTTCACGTCGGAGACGCATCATGCGACGAAGCGTAATCCCCCGCGAACTCATGTTCGATCCGAAAGTGCCGGGATGTTTCCGACCACCGACCAGGCAGGAGCAACAGGCGGCACGTCTGCCCAAACCGGCACCGGTGGACGTTTCCCGCAATGATCCGCAGGAAAAACTTTGGCGGATGTCCGAGATGAAAGATGAGGACGGGAGCCTTGCATTGGCACTGGATTCCATCCGGCATTTCTTCTACAACGATCATGACAAATCCGACAATCTGTTACTGTCGCGCGACAGCCGCCAAGACTGCGGGATCGATTTTTATTATGAACTCAGCGGCTGGCTGCTGGAAAATGAAGCATGTAAGCAACTGCTTGAAACAGAACCGCTGCATGTCTGCTTCGACGAGTTTGTCCGCCCGCTCCGAGACTTTATCGCCACACTCTTGCAGCAAATCGAAAATCGAAGGAAACAAGCAATATGAACCATCGAACCATCTACAAAAAATATCTCAAAACGACCAGCCCCGACGAACTCAAAGTTGAGGTTTACTATTCGCTCGGAGGATACAACCTGTGGAACTGCGGAAAAGATCCGCGCGGATATTGGCTTTCGGTCACTCCGGTCAATCATTCCGAACAGAACGGAGTCCGTTTTGAATCTATTGTCCTCGGCACCGGATTAAAGAAGTTTCTCAATGAAACCAAAGCCGACCGGCGCGGCGGCAAGGCCGAGAAGGAAGCCATTGAACTTGCAAAACAGTATGAAGCGGAACTGGTAAATCAGGTCTGCGTCAAAGAAAAACTGACGCTTGCCGCCTGAAAAAAAGGAGAATATATCATGGGAATAGAACTGCAATGGGGAATGAATCCGATTCCGGAAAATGCAATGGCCGCCTGGGGCGCCCGTGCTATCCTGAAACAGCAATGTCTTGATCTGCTCTGGGATCGCCAGAGTTTTGTACAAGACGAACTGTCCGAACGGGAGAAAGACCGCTTTGTAAATTGGATCAATAA
>CAZHPP010000722.1:0-1803 GCA_964534535.1 uncultured Victivallales bacterium
TGGCGTTCGGTGTTTCCGCCGGAGGTCGGGATCACCGTGGCGCCGAGCGCCTCGATCCCGTAGTGCGCGCCGAGTCCGCCCGTGAACAGGCCGTAGCCGTAGGAATTCTGGACGATGTCCCCCTTGCTGAGTCCGGCCATGGCGAGCGCGCGGGCCATGCAGTTCGCCCACGTTTCGATGTCGCCCTTCGTGTAACCGACGACGATCGGCTTGCCGGTGGTTCCGCTGGAGGCGTGGAGTCTCACGACGTTGCTCATGGGCTGGGCGAAGAGTCCGAACGGATAGGTGTCCCGCAGGTCCTTCTTCATCATGAAGGGGAGGATCGACACGTCCTTGAGGGTCTTGATGTGGGAAGGCTTCACGCCGTGTTCGTCCATGCGGTCGCGGTAGACCTTCACGTGCTCGTATTCGTAGGCGACGATGTTCTGAATCCGCTTGAGCTGGATTTCCCGGAGCAGTTCGCGCGGGATGTAATCCTGTGCGCTGATCGGATTGTATTGAGTGGACATTTTCCTGTCTTTCATGCGTTGGCCAGGGCGAGCCCCTTGCCGAACGCCTCGATGTTGAGGCCGGCAAGTTCGCCCTTGAATTTTTCCCGGATGAGGTCGTGCCAGATCTCATTCGAAAGTTTGAGATGCGCGTTCAGGATTCCGAGCATGGCGATGTTGGCCGATTTCCCCGGATCCCAGGAACCGAAAAGCGAAGGCGAAAGAATCACGGTATCCGGCTTCAGCATGTTCCGGCACACGTCGATCTGGTCTTCGGAAAGGACGACCAGGTAGTCCGTGCATCCGCGGGGAATCATGGGGCTCAGCACCTTTTCCCCGAACCGGACGTCGCTGCTGACGGAGCCGCCGCGCTGGCTCATGCCGTGGAGTTCGCTCTTCTTGACGTCGCGGCCGCTTCGAAACAACGCTTCGGTCAGCATGTCGCTGGCCAGAATGATCCCCTGACCGCCGATTCCGGCAAACATCACGTTCGTTACAATTCCACGGCTCATTTCTGACCGCCTTTCGCATATTTCGCCAGCTTCTTCATCTGAAGAATGCAGGGCCGTTTCGCAAGGATCACGCTGATGTCGTTCGAGCTCAGGCGCTCCTTCACGAGATTCATGAACTTTTCATGTTCCACGGTGCTGTCGATTGTGTCGACGTGATCGACCCCGATCGCCAGGCAGACCTTCGCGATGTCGACCTGCTTCGCGGGGCTCATGTCGAGCTTCCGCCCGGTCGCCGGGTGCTCCTGGAGCCCCGTCATGGCCGTCGTGGAATTGTCGAGAATGATGACCAGGTGTCCGGTCGCGGGACGGTTGTACACCATCTCCACGATTCCGGTAAGGCCGCTGTGCATGAACGTGCTGTCGCCGATCACGCTGACGACCTTCCGCGCGTCGCTTTCCTTCAGCGAACGCCGGAGACCGAGTCCCACGCCGATGCTCGCGCCCATGCAGACGCAGGTGTGGATCGCGTTGAACGGGGGCATTGTGCCCAGCGTGTAGCACCCGATGTCGCCCGAAACGATGCAGCCGAGGTCGCGCAGGGCCTCGAAGGATTTGCGGTGGGGGCATCCCGGACACAGCTGAGGGGGGCGTCCCGGAACCGGAACCGGCTCCGGAGTCTCGTCCTTTTCGAGCTGCTTGCGTACGCGGTCCACGTTCAGTTCGCCGAACAGCGCCTGGTACGGCTTTTCCTCGACCATGATTCCCCGGGCGCGGATCGCGTCCGAAAGGAACCGGTCGCCTTCCTCGACGACGGTGCAGCGCTTCACGCTCTTTGCGAACGCCGCGACTGCGGAATAGTCGAG
>CAZHPP010000723.1:0-1802 GCA_964534535.1 uncultured Victivallales bacterium
GTTCCGCGTTGCTGTTGATCGTGCTGAGCGGGAATTTCCCGTTTTTGACCGGCCGGGTATGTCCGTCGAAATACAGCACGTTCACAGAGTCGAAATGCCGGAATTTTGGAGCCCCCGGCTCTCCTCCGGAAACAGAGATATATACAAATGACGCATCGGCGAAGTGAAATCCTGCGGAGGGTTTTTTCAGAACGCCCCGCTTGAGTCCCGCCGGGTAATAGGTTCCGCAGTAGCGGGTCAGTTCGTTGATTCCGATGGTGTAAAGATAACTGGTGATTGCGGGATTCTGCGGATTCGATGCGGAGGGACAGTAAAATTTGTCTTTGACTGTTCCTTGAGACCCTCCAAGCGGAAGACTGAGTTGGGGAACCCCCAGATACGTATGCAATGCCGGGTTGCCGTACCAGCCGTTTGTCATCCAGTTTACGCCGCCGACTCCGGGATAATAAAGTCCGACAAGAAAGTCATCATAGTCGTCCGAATAAAATGCCGCCGCTTTTCCCAGCGTGCTGAAGTTGTTCGCACAGGCGATTGCTTTGGCTTTTTCCCTTGCCTTGTTCAGCGCGGGGAGCAGCATTCCGGCCAGAATCGCGATGATCGCAATCACGACCAGAAGTTCGATCAGAGTGAAAATTCTTTTCAGTTTCATTGCTTATTTCTCCTTGATGTTGAGGATTTGGGGAACACTTATTTCGCATGGATCTCTGTCAAACGAACGCTCCGCAAGCAGCTCCGCCACCCGGTCGACGTCGAACACGGCAGTCGAGACGGGATAGGGCAGGGCCGAAAGCAGCGCAAGATCGCCGTTGTACCCTGTGATGATGAAATCGCGGCGTCCGCGTTCAAGCATCAGCCGGACGCCGCCGAGCGCCAGAGCGTCGTTTGAAAACGCCGCTCCGCGAAGCTCCGGTTCGCGCTCCAGAAGTCCTGCGAGCGCGCGGGATCCGATTTCACATGCGTCGGAATAAAATTCAGCGCTGTACAGACCCGTTCCGGGCTGTTCCAGCCATTCGACGAAACGCCGGCGCCGCTCCGCTTCCGTCAGTTCCGGATAGAGCCTTGCCAGCGCGCTGTACCGCGGATTGTCATCGTCCAGGGGCGGCAGAAGGAACCGGAACTTTCCTTCTGTCTTCCGGCTGATGAATTCCAGAAGATGGAAAATGCCGTCGGAAGAATTCATGCAGACATGGCGGCGCAGAGTCGCTTTCGTGGAGACCCACGGAATGCCGGCAGAATCGAGCATGGAAATGATTTCAGTGTCGCCGAAGGGATCGCCGAGAAACACGAACCGCTCCACACCCCGCGCCAGAAATTCGCGGACGGATTCCGGCGCTTTCTCCGCATCGGAAGGCAGCACGTGGCAGAAGGCGGCGCAGGAACGCTTTTCAAACTCCTCCAGAAGTTTCAGAACCAGATTCCGGATGTGGTTTTCCTGCATCTGTGCGGCGCAGGCCACCATGATTCCGACGGTGCGCGTTTCCTTGGAATGCATCAGCTTGTAGCCGAAGTTCGGACGGTATCCGAGTTCCCGGGCTGCGGCCTTGATGCGCTCCCGCGTCTGTTCGGAGACAAATCCGGGGCGGTCGTTCAGGGCCTGAGCCACGGCGGCGGAGGAAACTCCCGCCGCTTTCGCAATCGTCCGCATGGATACGTTTTTTGTCATGGTCACTGTCTTCCTAAATATGGAAACATAAACATGTTTATCTATATTATAGCACATTCTCCGGATTTTGTCAAGAGGGGGGAGAGAAAAAATAGGCTCTGTTCTGCATGATGCTGAGATTTTAATACATTTTCAAGGG
>CAZHPP010000724.1:0-1798 GCA_964534535.1 uncultured Victivallales bacterium
CGCCGGTTTCGTCGTCGAGCATCACGTTGTTGAGCTTGGTGTCATTGTGGGTGATCCGCTCGGGGATTTCGCCTTTTCGGAGCATGTCGACGACGGTGGAGGCCTTCGGACGGAACTTGTCCACGAATTCGAGTTCCTTCCGGACCTCCTTCACGCGGTGGACGGGGTCCAGCTTCACGGCGGCGTCGAGGTCGGCCAGACGAACGGGCGTGTTGTGGAAGTCGGGGATGGTGTCGAAGAGGCGTTCACCCTTCATATCCGCGAGCTGCCCCTGGAAGATTCCGAAGGCGAGTGCGGCCTGATAGGCATGCTCGGGCTGCTCCATCACGTCGTAGGTGCGTGCGCGCTCGATATAGAGGAAGCAGCGCCAGAAGTTGCCGGAAGCGTCCTCGAACATCATCTTCCCGTCGAGCGTGGGAACGATCGTCATCACGCGGCGGGAGGCGTCCCGCATTCCGGCAAGCTTACCGCGGATGTGGGCGAGCACGCGGGACATGTTGGCCATGACCTGGTGCGGATTTTTGAATACGTTGTGGTTGATCCGCTGGAAGATGTAGCGGACCTGGATTCCGGCCTGGTTGAACACGCCGATGCATGTGTCGTTGATGTGGCCTGCCTTGAGCGTTTCGGCCCAAAGATAGTTGCCGTAGATATCGAACTTTGTAGCGATCGACCTGATTTTTGCCTGCATGGATGAGTCCCGATTGGGTTAGATTTTTGCCGGATAGCGGCCTTCGCTCACGAGCCGGCGGATGCTTTCCCGCACGCCCGGCTTGTCCTCGCGGTAGGTGACTCCGAACCAGGAGTCGCTGCTCTTGAGCACGCCGACGCTGGCGCGTCCGGCGCGGATTGCGCTGAAGACGGCCGACGGAATATAGAATTCGGACTTCGGTTCGCCGATGCGGGTCCGGAGAAATTCCGGAAACTGCATTTCGAGTTCGCCGAAGATGGAGGGCATGAACCCCCACATGTTCATGGAAACGGTTTCAGTTCCGGTGTAGGTCCGGCCGGAATCGTCGGAAATGACTTCGTTCCTGCGGGCAATCCCGGTACGTTCCTCAATTTCGGAAAGCGTGCCGTCGGCCGCGGCCGTGCAGACGCCGCGGGAAACGGTTCCGTTTTCGGAAAGGGTTCTGTCGAGTTCAAATCCGACCATGAAATGCTTCGCGGGATCCCGGTTCTCGGAAAAGGCCTCCGCAAGTCTGCGGAAACCGTCGGCACCGTAAAAATCGTCGGAATTGATGGCGGCGAACGGTTCGGAAACGGCTTTTGCCGCACAGAGGATGGCCTGTCCCGTGCCCCAGGGCTTCACGCGTCCGGCCGGGACCTTGTACGGCGCGGGGAGCGCATCGATCGACTGGAACACATAGCTCAGGTCGGCGCGGCCTTCCCAGCGGGCGGAAATCCGCTCGCGGAACGCCTGTTCAATGTCGTGACGGATCACAAAGACGATCCGTCCGAATCCGGCGCGCAGTGCGTCATAGATCGAATAATCGAGCAGAATTTCGCCGCTGCCGCCGACCGGATCAATCTGTTTGAGCCCGCCGTAGCGGCTGCCCATTCCGGCAGCCAGCACAAGAAGCGCCGGTTTTTTCATCGCATTCTCTCCGAAAAAAATAGTAAGTGACTGAACTGAATAATCTACCACAAATCCCGGAAAAGTCAAGGAGAACCGGGGCTTTTCAAGAATGCCGCCGTTTCATAAAAATAAGGTTATAGTTCTGCGCGATGACCGATTTATATCCAATGGGCTGCTCGCCCCTTGAACCCTCGGCAGGACTCAAAGAGCCCTGCATCC
>CAZHPP010000725.1:0-1796 GCA_964534535.1 uncultured Victivallales bacterium
CCCGTTTCCTTCCCCGCCAAATATCACGGTTCTGCCCGCATTAAGCAGTTCCCGCATGGTACGGGCAACATAAATACTGCCGACTGGTGTATACACAACATTGCATCCTGCATCGTTTGCGACCATTTCAACCATTTTTGACGTGCTGACCGGTGTGACTATCGTTCCTTTATTTTGTCCGCAGAGATACTTGGCAACGAGGGCAAACTCCTGGTTTTCTTCAATAAATTCCCCGTTTTCGTCGACAAAGACTGCCCTGTCGGCATCCCCGTCATGAGCGATGCCAAATGCAGCTTTGCTTGCCACCACAAGAGCGGATAATCCCGCAAGGCCTTCCGGAGAAGGTTCCGGCAGTCTGCCAGGGAAGGTCCCGTCCATGGTTCCATTTATCGTAAGAACTATGCAGCCCATTGCGCGGAGGATCTCAGGAGTGGTCTGGCATGCCGGACCGGATCCCGGATCTACAACAACGGTAATTCCTTCACCCGGTTTCCCGGGGAACCGGCTCGCTATTGCATCGCAGTATTCATGGATCTGGTCAAAAGCAGTGCTTTCTTTGCCAACCTCATTCCAGGTTTTAATCGGGGGTTTTTCGTCAAAAATCAGACGTTCCAGCGCGAGGGTTTCATCGTCGCCCATCTCAGTGCCGTCAGGTTCAATGATTTTAACGCCGTTATATTCCGGAGGATTATGCGAGGCTGTGATCATTGCACCCCCGTCATAATGTTCTTTTACGAGATACTGGAGGGCCGGAGTCGGAAGTATGCCGCAATCAACAACATCACAACCGGTTGCAAGAAGTCCGGCTTTTATTGCACCCACAAGAGTATCCCCGGAAGTCCTCGTGTCCCTGCCAACGGCAATCCGCCCCTTCCGCAAGGTCCCGAGTGCCTCACCAATCCGCAGGACCAGTTCCGGAGTAATTTCTTTCCCGATAACGCCACGTGCGCCGTTCGTCCCAAACAATCGTTTCTGTAGTTTTTTTGTTGCCATTTTCTGTCAGATCCATCCGGTCTATTCGGTATAATACTCTTCGAATTTATCAAGGGAATCCATGACCTGCGCGACAGTGGGATTTCTGATGACACAATTTTCTATGCCAAGATCCCCAATGACGATTTTTTTGTAGGGTTTTGCTTTAAATCCCTCAATCAGGACAAAATCCATTCCTTCCCTGTAAAGAATCCGGAGTGTGTCTTCAAGGGTATTTTTATGGAAAGCAATTACGGATTTATCGGAGTCAATCCCCGCAGCGATATCTGCACCGCTGTTGAAAAATTCTGTTGTATCTTTTCCCGTTTCAAGGGAAAATTCATGATCCCCCAGGTGTTTTACTACGGCAACCGTGCCCTGTTGTTTCAGCACCGGAATAAGCCGGTTAATGAACGTTGTTTTTCCGGAATTGGATCTTCCTACGACCTGGATGATTTTCATGTTTTTTGTTCTCCGTTGTTTGTCTCTTCATGCGTGATTTGAATTTTTATTTCAGGATTCTCACTCGTTTCTTCTGGTAAAAATGTCACTGCTGTTGGGGGCGAGGTCTCGTAGCTTTCATGAGATTCTTCTGAAGGTGTATCTTTGACAATTTGATTCTGTGATGGGAAATTATCCTCCGGTGTTTCAAGCCCGGTATCCTGGACCGGGGCATCCGGAGCATTTTCCATAATTGCCTGCTTTTTTGCATGTTTCCTTTGAGCCTTGGAACTAATGGGAACAGATGGGGACTCTTCCACCTGTGCAGATTCCTCAGTATTCTCATCGCCCCGTGTTTTGAGAATTGTCTTTGCAGCCTCCCC
>CAZHPP010000726.1:0-1787 GCA_964534535.1 uncultured Victivallales bacterium
CAAGCGCCCCGGTTCATACGAGCAATATACATCTTTTTTGCGCAATTTCAATTATTTTCTCTGGCATGCTGGGGAAATCATGGTATATTTCAGGGATCACAAATACGGAAAGGATTCCCGGATGAAGAAACAGATTCGCGTGCTTTTCATCGGAGCGCATCACGAGGAAATTGAAGCGGAATGCCCCAATACCGCGGCCGCGCTGGCCATGGCCGGCTGCCGCGTGGAAATTCTGAATCCGGTCGGCGGCTGGAACTGGACGTTCATCCGCTCGCTCGGGAAAAACGGACGCGAACGCACGATCGCTGACGCCTCGGCTGCGGCAAAAGAGCTCGGCTGCGGCAAGACAATCTGGGATTATCCCGTGGCACTGGCCGATTCGCACCGCGACGAAATGCTCGTGCGCATGGCGGAATTCCTGCTGGACTACGCCCCTGAAATTGTGCTCATTCACTGGCCGCTCGACTCCCATGCCGACCACAGGCTCGTGTCGCACGTGACCCTGCAGGCTCTGCGGACGGCTCCGGATATTTCCGAAGGGACGCACCATGGGTATCGCGGCGCGCGGGAAATCTATGCCTTCCAGACGGGCGTGAGCCAGGCTTATCATTTCATTCCGGACCTGTTCGTGCGGACCGATTCCGAAACCATGGCGCGTGCCGACAGGGCGATTGCGCGCTTCAATCCCACGGCGGCGGATTCCGTTCCGCGCTGGAGGACGAATTTCCACACGAAGGCCGAATACTGGGGCAATCTGACAGACGGTCCCGCCGAAGCGCTGAAGTTCCTGGGGCCGGAGCTTCCTCTGGACGGATTCCTTCTGAAGAAAATTCTCGGGGACCGACTCCGTCCGGCGCCGCTGGAAAGCTGGTTCTGCAACCGCGAATTCCAGCTCTGATCCGGAGTTCCCCGGGACGGCTTCCTGATTCATTTTCGGATGCTGAAATTTTCCTTGAATAAAAATATATCCGGGTCTTGAATCCGGAGCCGGAACGGGATATATTACTTGGATTTCAGGATTCAAACAACCTTAACCGGAGGATTGGAATGATTAAACAGTTGAACGCGGCCCCCGATCACGCCAAGATGGTGAAGTGGGTCAAGGAATGGGCAGAGCTCTGCGAGCCCGATGCCATCTACTGGTGCGACGGCACCAACACCGAATATTACAGACTGTGCGACGAGCTGGTTCAGTCCGGTCTGGCCACACGCCTCAACAGCAAGCTCCGTCCGGACTGCGTCCTGTTCCGCAGCGATCCGTCCGACGTGGCCCGCGTCGAGGCCAGAACCTTCATCGCCAGCAAAAAGCAGGAAGATGCCGGCCCGACCAACCACTGGATCGACCCCGCCGAACTCAAGAAGACCATGCGCGCCCTCTACAAGGGATGCATGCACGGCCGCACGATGTACGTGATTCCGTTCTCCATGGGCCCGATCGGCAGCAACATCGCCAAGATCGGCGTCGAAATTACCGACTCCGCCTACGTCGTCATCAACATGCACGTGATGACCCGCGTCGGCGATCCCGTGCTTGAAGTGCTCGGCAAGAAGGGCGAATTCGTCCCCTGCGTCCACTCCGTCGGCAAGCCGCTCGAAAACGGCGCCAAGGACAACGGCGTCTGGCCGTGCGCCCCGATGGACAAGAAATACATCTCCCAGTTCCCGGAAACGAAGGAAATCTGGTCGTTCGGTTCGGGTTACGGCGGCAACGCCATCCTGGGCAAGAAGTGCCTCGCGCTCCGCATCGCGACCGTCCAGGCCCGCGACGAAGGCTGGATGGCCGAACA
>CAZHPP010000727.1:0-1781 GCA_964534535.1 uncultured Victivallales bacterium
CGGATTCCCGAATTCCTCTTCCAAACGGGCGGAGAGATTCAGTGCATAAACGAACTGCCAGTTGATCACGGTATTGAAACCGTCTTCCGCGACCAGTGCGTCGCCGCTGATTTTGTCGCGGGTCCATCCGGGGACCCAGTCTATGAAGTTCCAGTAGCGCCCTTCTTTCCTGAAGACATTTTTTTCAAACCGGAACAGGCCGTCCTTAGCGATGTGATCCAGAAAATACCTGTTGTTGGAGCGTACGGCGGGGAGAAGTCGTTTCACCAGATCCCGGTCATTGCGCCAGAGGGCGAAGTCGTAGACCATTGCGGGAAACCAGAGCGCGAAACTCGGCAGGAGATCGTGTCCGGACGAGGGGGTCCGGCAGCAGCAGAAAATATTCTCTTCACACGTTTCCGCAAACAGGATCAGCATCTTTTTTGCAAGACGGTCATCCCGAGTCAGGACATACGAAATCAGGGACTCGATCCTCCCGTCTCCGGTGTAGCTGAGCTGTTCATAATAAGGACAGTCCATGAAACGGTCATGGGCATTCATCCGGAATGTGTGGACGCAGCGTTCGGAAAGATGATTCCAGCGCGGATTCCCGGTCCGGCATGAACCTTCGACCGGCAGGGGGCATTCGGACTCAATCCAGCCGAGATCACACAGCGTCACGGGCTCGTTTGCGGTTGTTGCCATGATCTGAAGGTAACTGCCGGACCGCCAGACCAGGGGCATGAGCGTACGGGTGGAGCCATCAAGAAGGAAGCGGTCGCTGATTCCCCTG
Organism: uncultured Victivallales bacterium; assembly: GCA_964534535.1. GTDB lineage: Bacteria > Verrucomicrobiota > Lentisphaeria > Victivallales > UBA1829 > CAZHPP01. Next base: position 773 of record CAZHPP010000727.1, read on the forward strand.
AAATATTTTCCATCGATCCGGTCCGAGTAGTCTTTTTCCATGCTGTCCGGGGAAGAAAACAAGGTTTCCGCATAGGAGAACACGACTTCGGCATCTTTTCCTCCGTCGGTATGCAGGACGGGCCAGCCGCAGGAATAGTCCGCCATGCGGAAAATCATCCGGATCGAGGTGTTCGCGGGGATTTCAGTTTTTCCGCCGGTGGTCAGGGACACCGCCTGTTCCAGATTTTCCGTCTGGTTCCGGGTACAGCATCCTTGCACGGCTGATGCGTTGTCGAAGAAAATCGGGTACAGGTGATTATCCTTCCTGACTTCGGGAAGGCTGCCGATCATCGGCATGACAATATCCCCTCCGCAGTCCGTTCTGACGGACGGCGTGACCCAGCCGGAAGGCGCTTGCCTCCAGTCAATCCGGAGTTCGGGATGGACTCCGGTCCAGCCGTTGGGGATAAACGTGTGGGCCGTGAAAGTGACGCCGGGGAGGCCGCGCATTTTCCAGGGTGCGCTTCCGGTGGAAAAACGTTCCCCGTTCAAAGGGTCTGAGAGGATAAAGCCGAGCCTCCTGCTTTCCACGGCGGCCGCGCTGGCTTCGCCGCAATGCCAGACCAGCGCGGTGAGCGTATGGCTGCCCGGACATGACTCGAAGGAGAGCTCGTCCAGAAACCAGCTTTTCAGCGTCCCGCGTTCATTGCTGCGCCCGACGATTTGTCCGTCGCAATAAAGAATATAGTATTGATCCGCGGTCGCGTAAAAATGCAGGGATTCATTTTTTTCCGAGACATAGTCCAGGGCGAACTCGACGGTTCCCCCGAGTGAAGAATCAAAGCTTTCCGGTCCGATCCACTTTCCGGACATGGCGTGTTCCTGTTTCATCGATTGCTTTCCTTTGACAGCAGAAAGAAACTGTCATATTTTTTGAAGACGCTGTTTGAGAATACCGGCATCCGGGAGGCACAAACTTTGCGCGCGCCGGATGCCTTCGCCCCCGGAACGCCTCAGTCCGTCAGGAT
>CAZHPP010000728.1:0-1780 GCA_964534535.1 uncultured Victivallales bacterium
ATCGGGGAACTTGCGCCGTCAATTCCGGTCTGTGTCGGTGTGGGGCGGAACTGCCGTTCGCCGGAACTTGCGGCGAAGGCGGTCTCCCTGATCTGCGGCGCAGAGGCTGGACGCGTCCTCGCGCCGTACCACCGGAACATTCCGGCGGTTCGGGAGGCGGCCTTCTCGAAAGAATTTCTCGGCTCCGCCCCGGAAAACATGGAATCCGTGCTGAAGACGCTGGAACGGGCAAGGCAGGTTTTCCATCTGGAACATTTTTATGTGAACGCGCTCGGCGCCGCCGAACAGATCGGGCAATGCATTCTCGGAGACACGACCATTGAAAAAACAATTCAAACACTGAACAGGAAAGGGAATGTGGGATCATGAAAAGAACAATTTTTACATTGATCGAGCTGCTGGTGGTCATTGCGATCATCGCCATTCTGGCGGCCATGCTGCTTCCGGCTTTGAACAAGGCCAGGGCGAAGGCGCGGGAAATCTCCTGCGTTTCCAACCTGAAACAGCTTGGAAACGGACTCCAGATGTATGCGTCCGATTATGACGACTACGCCATGAACTGCCCGATCGACGTCGGCGACGGAACAATCGCGGGGTACGGCGGATCCGCCTACGACAGCCGTGGAATCCAGGGCTGGGACGGCACATACCGCAACCGGTTCTGGCCGGGACAGATTCTCTCGTATCTTCGCAATCAGAAACTGCTGCTCTGCGCCGAGACTAAAAAGGCGAGCTATGCCACGGAAGTGCAGTTTGATGTCTACGGCAGAATCTCCTACGCGTTCAACGGCGTGCTGTGCGCCGAAGCAAAAAGCGCGGCCGAACTTCTCCGCAAGCCGGCCAAGCTCGGCAAGGTCCGCAACCCCTCCGGCAAGGCGGCCTTCAGTGAAATGCACGATTATACGTTCCGCAGCTATCTTCTGCCGTTCCGCAATGCCAGATTCAATACCTGGTATATGAATATACGCTCAAAATGCTTCATCGTGCACAATTCCGGCCTGACCGGCAACACGGGCCGCTGCGACGGTTCTGTAAAGAGCGTCAGGGAATCCCAGGTCATGAACACCTGGACTCTTTACGACACCACCAATCCTTAGAATATACCATACGGAGCACCTCCATGAAAAAAGTTTTTGCTCTCCTCGCCGCCGCCGGATTCTGTGCGGGGCTTTCCGGAGCCGTCGAACTGTTCGACCGCTTCGACACTCCGCAAACAGTCGGACACCTTTCCGAAGGCGCGGCCGTCGCAGCCTCCAGCGGTCTGGAAAAAGGCGCGCTGGAAGTTGCGGGAACCCGGAAAAGTCTGCAATATTTCTATTCTTATGATTTTCCGGCCGCCGCAGGCGAACGCTGTTCCTTCAGTCTGAACTATAAGACTCCGCGCGGGTTTCCGGGCGGGTCCTTCCTGGCACTCGTCATCTGGCAGGGGGAACGCGGCAGGAAAACGCCTCCCGCGGAATATTTCCGTCTGCCCCCCACTGCCGGGAACTGGGCGTATGAACGGTTCGAATTTACCGCTCCGGAAGGCGCCGTGAAAGGGCGCCTCTCGCTGCGTCTCGTGAACGTCCCGCCGGACATGAAAGTGACGGTCGACAACCTCCGGATCGCCCCGCCGGAAAAGCTGCGTCTCACCGGATTCGAAACAACCTTCGACGACTGGCGTTATGACCGCCACCTGATTTTCGACCGGTTCCTGCCCGCCGACGGAGCCGCGGTCGTCAACGAATGGAAGCAGGCCAAGGTCGGAGAGGCCTTTTTCCGCGCCCGCGGAAACCGCACC
>CAZHPP010000729.1:0-1778 GCA_964534535.1 uncultured Victivallales bacterium
TTCGACCCAGCCCGAACTCTGCTCCGCGCTCCTGAAGCTCTGCGGCGAACCGGAACTCCGCGAAAAACTCGGCACCCGTGCAAAGAACGCTATCGCCGTCAACAGCGGCGCAATCATAAAAAACCTCGAAACCCTGGAGAAATTGTTTTGAAAGGACAAATGGAACAGGCCCGCGCCGGAATCGTCTCTTCCGAGATGAAACTGGTCGCGGAAAAAGAAAAACGCTCCGCCGAATTCATCCGTGAACGCGTGGCGGACGGCCGGATCGTCATCCCCGCAAACATCAACCACAAGAATCTGAGCGCGATCGGAATCGGCCGCGAACTCCTGACGAAAATCAACGCCAATATCGGCAACTCCGCCCTTTCGAGCTCGCCCGACGCCGAACTCGCCAAGCTGAAGCAGGCGCTCCAGTACGGCGCTGACACCGTCATGGACCTGAGTACGGGCGGCGACATCGATTTCATCCGCTCGCATATCATCGGCGCGAGTCCCGCGCCCGTTGGAACCGTTCCGATCTATGAAACGATCGCCAAGCACGGTGCTGCCGGCTTCAACGAAAAGACTGCAATCGAAACGATCCGCTCCCAGGCGGAACAGGGCGTGGACTATATGACAATCCACGCGGGCCTTCTGGCGAAGCATGTGCCGCTGGCGCTCAAGCGCGTTCTGGGGATCGTCTCCCGCGGCGGCTCCCTCACCGCGCGCTGGATGAAGCGCACCGGAAAGGAAAACCCGTATTTCACCCATTTCGACGAAATTCTGGAAATCTGCCGCAAGTACGACGTGACGCTTTCCCTCGGCGACGGCCTCCGTCCGGGATGTCTGGCCGACTCCAGCGACGCCGCCCAGTTCGGCGAACTCGACGTTCTCGCCGGGCTTGTGGAACGCTGCCGCAAGGCCGGAGTCCAGGCCATGGTCGAAGGCCCGGGACACGTCCCCTTCTGCGACGTCGAAATGAACATGAAGCGCGAGCGCGAACTCTGCAAGGACGCCCCGTTCTACATTCTGGGGCCGGTCGTGATCGACTGCGCGCCCGGCTACGACCACATCGTCGCCGCGATCGGCGGCACGATGGGCGCATACCACGGCGCCGCCATGCTCTGCTATGTGACGCCCAAGGAACACATCGGACTCCCCGCCGAAGGCGACGTCCGCGAGGGCGTGATCGCGTTCAAGATAGCGGCCCATGCTGCCGACGTCGCGCTCAAAAAGCCCGGTGCAGTCGACCGCGACAACGCCATTTCGCAGGCGCGCGCCGATTTCGACTGGGAAAAACAGTTCACCTTTGCGCTCGACCCCGACAAGGCCCGCGAATCCCGCAGGGAATCGCTCGAAAAGAGTCATTCCAAGGACATGCACGGCAGCAATTTCTGCACCATGTGCGGTCCCGATTTCTGCTCCGTCCGGATCAGTGCCGAACTCAGGAAAAAATAAGGAATCGCCTTCCCGCATGGACGACCCTGCGAAAACAACGGACGAAAAGTTCATGCGGCTGGCGCTCGCCGAGGCGAAAAATGCCTATGACGCGGGCGAAGTGCCGATCGGCGCCGTGATCGTGAAGGACGGCGCCGTGATCGCTTCCGCATGCAACCGCGTCGAGAGGGACAAATCGTTCGACGCCCATGCGGAACTTCTCGCCATGCGGAAGGCCGCGGCCTTCTCCGGCGACTGGCGGCTGGAAGGCATGACGGTCTATGTGACAAAGGAACCCTGCGCCATGTGCGCCGGGGCCATGGTGAATTCGCGGATTGCGCGCGTGGTGTTCGGACTGGCCG
>CAZHPP010000730.1:0-1776 GCA_964534535.1 uncultured Victivallales bacterium
TTCTTCGCATCGGTGGAAATGCGGGACCATCCCGCCCTGCGGGGCAGGCCCGTCATCGTGGGCGGGCTCCCCGGCACCCGGAGCGTCGTGTCCGCCCTGCGGGGCAGGCCCGTCATCGTGGGCGGACTCCCCGGCACCCGGAGCGTCGTGTGCACCGCCTCCTATGAGGCGCGGCGCTACGGCGTCCATTCCGCCATGTCCTCCGACCGCGCGGCCGTCCTCTGCCCGCACGGCGTCTTCATCCGCCCCCGGATGCGCGCCTACGAGGAAGCCTCCTCCGTCATCCTGAAAATCTTTTCCGACTATACCGACCTCGTGGAGCCGATGTCGATCGACGAGGCATATCTGGACGTCACCGAAAACCGCCGCGGAATCCCCTTCGCTTCCGCAGCCGCCCGTGAAATCCGCGAGCGGATCCGCCGAGAGACGGGAGGTCTGACCGCCTCGGCCGGAGTCTCCTTCAACAAGTTCCTTGCCAAGATGGCCTCCGATCTGCGGAAGCCCGACGCTCTCACTGTGATCCTTCCGGAACAGGCGCCCGGATTCCTGGCAAAACTCCCGATCGAAAAATTCCACGGAATCGGCCGGGCCACCGCCGAACGCATGCACGCCCTCGGCGTAAGCAGCGGCGCCGACCTCCTTTCCAAATCCAAGCTCGAACTGATCGAAGCCTTCGGCAGCTGCGGCGAATTCTATTACGACATCGCCCGCGGAATCGACGGCCGCCCCGTCACCCCCGAACACGAACGCAAGTCCATCGGAGTCGAGGAAACCTTCCTGAAAGACACCACCGACCTCATCTGGCTCATGGACGTGCTGAAGCGCCAGTCCGCCGAAGTCGAATCCGAACTCCGCAGAAACCGCTTCCATGCCCGCACCGTCACGCTCAAGGTCAAGTTCTTCGATTTCCGTTCGATCACGCGCTCCCGGACCCTGCGCGTGTATTTCGACGACGCCGGAACGATCTTCCGGAACGCCGCCGAGCTCCTGACGAAAACCGAAGCGCGGAGCGTTCCCGTGAGGCTTTTGGGAGTCACCGCTTCCGGCTTCCCGGAAAACGTTCCGGGCACCTGGCGTCAGCTCAAGTTCGACTTCAATCCCGATCCGGCGCGCGACCGTTATTTCTGAGAAAACGTCTCCACGCCGCCCGGGTTTCCCGTGCCATAGAAATGCTGCGCATGACATAATTTGATGCCGCGTTCGTTTTGCGGCCGCCGGATCCGGAGGGTCTCTGTCTAAGACATTTCCAATGGGCTGCTCGCCCCTTGCCCCCCGGCAGGACTCAAATAGCCCTGCACCCTGCGCAAAAATTCAATTTTGTGTGATTAAATGCACATGACCCTGGAATCCTATGCATTTAATCTGACAGAACCATCTTGAAAATACAATGATTCTTCCCAGGGTTCCGCTTATTCTGTTTTTCGGACAAAGAAAACGCACCCCGCCAAATGCTCAAACCTCGGATAAATTTCCAGTGCATCCGGATTTGAGAACTCTGAGCCGTTATCCGTCAAGATGATGGGAAAGAATTTTTTGAACTGATTGGTTCCCAGCAGTTTTTCCAGTCGGTCGAATATTTCGATGACAGATTGCGAAGTATTGGCATTGCGCAGGAATGCCAGCATAAAAGTACAGGAATTGAAATGCACCAACATCGATTTGTCAGATCAAGCGCAATCGCTTTCGGACATTGAGGTGCGTTTACCTTGCCAGGTCACCCCCAGGATATGCCTGCCAAAAGTATTTTCAGGCGTGCAGCAATGTATAAAAGTGGAA
>CAZHPP010000731.1:0-1776 GCA_964534535.1 uncultured Victivallales bacterium
AAATGATTGTTCGGACTCGCGTGATACCACCCACGCAAAACCCTTAAAAATGCTGTATACCCTACCTCTCTCTCCTAATATATATAAAATAGATATATATGTTGATTATAAGCAGTTTAGATGTTAGGAAAATGTTCGGAAATGCTTCCGAACTTTTCCGAAGGTCACGGTCTATGTTCGGAAAAAACACCTTGTTTCCCGAAGATCAGCCCCTCTTTCTCCGAACTTTTCCCATACCGGGCGGCGGATTCGATACTGAGAAACGGTTCCCGTCGAATTGAATCCAGTCGCGCTCCCTCAATTCCAGCAAAAGATCCTGCCGTTGCTTCGCGGTTGTGCCGCTTCCGCTTGCCTTTTTGGATATTTCACTGGTGAGAACGCCATTGCCACGGTCACTGTCGCGCACGATTTCAAAAATGCGCTTGAGTTTCTGCTCGGTTTCCCGCGCATGAGTATCGCAGTCCATAACCTCGTTCAACACTCTTTCCGCATGAGAGAAGAGCCACATGGTAAGCATCCGGGCCTTGAGTATCACTTCGTCAGTAAGAATGACGCTCTCGCCCTGCGATTTTACCGCATGGTTGACGGAAAGCATCACCATAAAACGAGGATAATACTCGCAACAGAGCCGCCGCCAGGACGGATTCAGTTTCGGGTCGCAGTTGCCGAGAAAAACCTTCTGCAAGTCGTCGGAATAATCTTCGTCCAGCTCCACGGAGCCTTTTTTGCGCAAGAATACATCGACGATGACGCGCATTTGCTCCATCACGGCATTTGAATCAAAGCGCGTCGGATTGCCGTAGTAATCCGGCATGACGGCAAAGATGAATCTGCCGAGAAATCCGGTGTAAATATTCTGCATATCAACAAGCTCCGTAAAAACTTTTGGTTGTATATTTGCGATAATGTTCGGGTAACAGTAGTCAACGCTCCGGTTGGATGAGCCGCGTCCGCGTTCGGAAAAATTCTGGTCGAAGAATCCCTGACCGAACGTTTCAGTAAGGAAACTTGTCGCCTTGCTCTGCCAATGACGTGGATCAAGCCAGTCACGCATCTCCGTGATGTTCAAAAGGCCGTTGGGTTTCTTGGTCAAAATACCGGCCAACCCTTCCGCCGAGCAGGATGTGCCAAGATTCCAGTCGGCAATGATGCGTTCCCCGTCGGCATTGCGAATGCTTGGATTGTTCATCCGGGCGAACTTGCCGATGAGACTTCCGATGTCCTTGCCGGATGCGGAATGCGCCACAATCATCGCATAGACATTGCAGACCTGACCGCCAGCGGTATTGATCTTGAGTTTTGCGCGATCCGCGCCAATGGGACGCAGACCGCCAAGGGTTCCGTACCGCCGTTGCAACTCCTCCGTAGAGGCCTCACCGGTAAGACAACACGCCGCCGTGACAATTGCTTTCAGAAGTGCCGCCTCTATCGGAAGCGGCGGACGGGTAACGCAGGAATACAGCGTTGCAAGCTCGCCAAGATACGTGCCGCGCAGCATTTCCTTGATGTCGCCGCTGGAAATATCTCGCCACGGGCGGATTATTTCCGGTTCCGGCGGAATGATGATTTCCGCATGCGGAACGACAACATCCGGTTTCGGCTTCTGCGCAAGAATGCCGTCAAGATTCACATCCGAATCATCGACCGGACGGTCATAACAGCCGGGTTCGAGCAACTCGCGGAGCTTCGGCCAATCGTTGCCGGAACATCCGTCGTGGTGGCATTTGAACGCGATTGCCCCGGACGGCTGTTCGATCAGCACGGCGGACTTGTTCG
>CAZHPP010000732.1:0-1771 GCA_964534535.1 uncultured Victivallales bacterium
GCACCCGTCCGGGACCGGCGCGGCTGTTCGCCGCCCACATGGATACGGTTGAACCGGCCAGGGGAATCGTTCCCCGGCTGGGACCGGACGGCGTCATCCGTTCCGGAGGCACAACGGTCCTCGGCGCGGATGACAAGGACGGCGTCGCCTGCATTGTCTGTGCGCTGAAACGGCTGATCCGGGAGAAGATTCCGCATGCTCCGCTGGAATTTCTGTTCACTTCCGGTGAGGAAAACAATCTTTCCGGATCGGCGAAACTGCTTCCGACGTTTCTCCTGTCCCGTTACGGCTGGGTTCTGGACGGTCCGGGAAGACCGGGCACAATCTATGCCAACGGAGTCGGCAAGATCGGATTCAGGTTGACGGTCCGCGGCAAGGCGGCTCATGCGGGAATCTGTCCGGAGAACGGGCGCAACGCCTTTCTGCTGGCCGCCGATGGGATGCGTGCTTTTCCCCCGGGAAGGCGCGGCAATGCGACCGTGAATTACGGCACTGTTTCCGGTGGACGGGCTGACAATATCGTTCCCGAAACCGTAGTCCTGACGGGAGAGATCCGTTCGGCGGATCCGGCTCTGATCGAATCCCTGCGTCTGGAACTGGAAAAGGTCTGGAACCCGTGCGCGGGGATTGAATACGGGGCCGGATATCCGCCGTACCGGCTCAGAAATGACGCTCTGATTGCCCTGACCACAGCGATCCTGTCCGGCATGGGGCTGCCGGCTAGAGTCGCGGACTTCAAGGCGGGAAGCGATGCCAATTACCTTGCGCGGAACGGCGTGGATGTCTGCGTCCTTGCAATGGGGAGAAGCGACAATCATACAACGGACGAATCCACCCGTCCGGAATTCCTGTACACCATGTGCGAAGCGGTCTTCCGGTTCATGATCCATGGAGAATTGACATGAGGATGATGTCTCCGTTTCCGCAGTGGCAGCCGGCTTTTGTCGAACTGCTGAAACAGCATGAGAAGTTCATTTCCCGCTGGGATTTGTCCCGGGAGTGCCGGGACGACGAACTGGATGTGCTGCGGGGGATAAAAGTCATGTTCCGGTTTCCGCCCCGGAGGGACTGCTGGAAAGCGCTCTGCGCGATCTGTCGCGCTTTCTGTCCGAGGCTGGCATTCCATCCGGAGAGATTCCGCTCGACATTCATGCAGCGCCGGGATTTGAAAAGGAAAGTTTCCGGCTGACCGTCCGGGATGAAATTCTGTTGGAATCCGGCGATCCGGAAGGCATCCGGCGCGGCCTTTATTATTTATGCGGTCAGATTGCCTTCTCCCCGTATCTGAAGAGGGGCGTGAAAGAACGGAAATGCTGGCTGGAAAACCGGATATCCCGCTGTTTCTTCGGCCCCATCAAACGGGAACCGTATTTTATCAGTAATGTACAGGAAGTTCTACAAGAATAAAAAGTCATGGCATATTCAGTTTTACTGAAAACCAGCCCGGAAAGGGCTATGCCATGACCAAAGTTAAAGCAGCTTCGGAAGTACCGGAAGTCAGGCAGTCCTTTGCGGAGAACAAAGATTTTTTGAAGGAACTCGCTTGGAATTCCGTCCGGGAGATCATGAATGCGGAAATGAGAAATGACCTGAATGGGGATGCTTATGAGTGTACTGGAGAACGCAAGGGATATCGAGCTTGGTATTACAGCCGATTCCTGTATACGTGTGCAGGTGCCATTACGCTGGGCTGGTTCAAGACAGAGATTTTTGAGCGCTGTCAAAGAAAGGAAAAGGCATCGGTCTGTGCAATGACGGAAATGCATCTGCA
>CAZHPP010000733.1:0-1762 GCA_964534535.1 uncultured Victivallales bacterium
GAGCATAATCGTTTCATTGGACTTCTGCTTTTCAACCGCAATGCCTTTGATGCGGTTGAAAGCATTCCGAAAGAGGATGAGCATAATCGTTTCATTGGACTTCTGCTTTTCAACCGCAATGCCTTTGATGCGGCAAAAATGAAACACCGGCAATACTGGGAATGGCATCAGAAACGTAATTCCAGCCGCTGGAATCAGCAGGAAACCAGCGAACTGGATTATGATGCAAAGAATCTGATGCACACCTTCCGTCTGTTATATTCCGGGCTGAATATTATGACATGCGGGGTGCCGATAGTGCGTTTTGAAGGTGAAAGACTTGCGGAACTCCGTGCAATACGCGCGGGAAAATTCTCTTATGGCGAACTGGTCGAAAAAGCGCAGTCGCTTTCGGCGAAACTGGAATCTTTGAGAAAATCATCCTCTTTGCCGGAAACGGCGGACCGCCGGGAAATCAGCCGTCTGCTTTTGAATATCACCGAAAAATGGGAGACGGAACATGCAATATGAGATATGTAATGCCCTGCACGATTTAGAGCAGAAACATGATTGCCGGATACTGTTTGCCGCGGAATCCGGGAGTCGCGCATGGGGGTTCGCGTCGCCGGACAGTGATTACGACATTCGTGCGGTCTATGTGAAACCGCGCGACTGGTATTTGTCGATCGAGGACAATCCGAAAGATACGATAGAGGCGATGCTGCCGAATGATCTGGATATTTCCGCATGGGAACTTCGCAAGACCCTGAGGCAGTTTGCAAAGGGAAATTTGTCCATGTTCGAATGGTTTGGAAGTCCGATTATCTATGAATCCGATGCGCGCTTCATGGCCGAGATGGTTTCGTTGATCCCGGCGTTTTTCAATCCGGTCAAGGCTGTGCATCATTACCTTGCCATCCATGACGAGGCGATCTCCGATATGGACGAACAAGGCCGGATCGGCATAAAAAAGCTGTTCTATGCATTACGCGGTTTCTTTGCCGCGGTTTGGAGCGCAGACCGGAAATCCATGCCGCCGACAGAACTTGACCGGATGCTTCTTTCTGAATCCTTACCGCAGGGAATTCCTGAATTGGTTGAAACATTGAAAAGTCAGAAGAAAAACGCTGTTGAAAAACAGCGGATCAATATGCCAGCAAGATTATCCGAATATTTTCAAACGCAGCGTGATTCCTTAGAGGTTCGAGTGAAGTCATTGGAAAAACGTTCCTGCAATCCGGATCAATTAAATCGTATTCTTCGCCATTATATTCTTGGAAAGTGCTGAATGACGATTGCGGAATTTGTCAAAGATGAGTGGAGCAAACAAAAAAATGCCGCAAATGTCTGCGGACAGACGGGGGGCATCTGAAATAAAAAAGCTCCGGTCCGGAGGGCGGACGGAGCAGAGAATCAGAACTGGGGTCGGGTCGCACGCAAGCATTTTCAGAATTGTTCTCCACACCTCAACGCGGAGTGAATTGTCAAGCAGCGTATGCAAGCATATTCCGCTGTTTCAGAACAGAGAATAATCGTTCATATATGTTCGCTCTCCTCAAAACAGGTTCGCATCATGAAAAAACTGCGTCATAAAAGACTTGAACCGCATCCGTTGTTTGCCGAATACCATGTCTCCCCCTGCATGTTCAGAAATATCTCCGTGATCTTGGAGCGAAACAGTCGTTCTCCAACCCGGGAACGCCGTATGACAATGCAGTCGCGGAATCCTTTTTCAGTATGATGAAGCAGGAAGAACTCTCCCACAACTATTATCACAGTGAGG
>CAZHPP010000734.1:0-1757 GCA_964534535.1 uncultured Victivallales bacterium
CCAACTATTATATAAACTGTTACATACCGGTGTCAAGAGGGGGAAACAAATTTTTTCTGATTTTTTCATAATTTTTTTCCGGTACACAAGAAAAAACGCACGCCCGGCGGCATCTTTTCCTGTGCTCGGCACTTTTTTCCGCACGATTTGGTTCCCGTGCATTCGGAACAAAAAAGCCGGAAAGGGGTTTGACACCGCGCGCAACCGGTGCTATAGTCCGAATAAAGCGCCATTTTTCCCGAGAAAACCGTTCTTTTCAAACAGGAACTTTTATTAAGGAGAAAGAGCATGAAGTTCGAACCTGCGAAGATCAGAAACTTCGTTGTCGCCGGACACAGCGGCAGCGGCAAAACCTCCCTTTGCGATTTGATGCTGTTCAAGGCCGGCGCGGTGGACCGACTGGGGTCCGTCGATGCGAAGACCAGTTTTTCCGACTTCAATCCGGAAGAACAGGAAAAGCACTCCAGCATCTATACCTCCTATCTGAACTGCGAGTGGAACGGCACGCATTTCTTCTTCTCTGACACCCCCGGCTATGCGCCGTTCATCGGCGAAGTGATTCCGGCGTACCGCGCGGGCGGCGCGGCGCTGACCGTCATCAGCGGAGTCGCCGGACTCGAGATCGGAGCCGTCCGCGCGATCAAGCTGGGACGCCAGTTCGACATCCCGCGGATCGCCTTCATCAACCGGCTCGACTGCGAACAGGCCGACTTCTTCCGCGTGGTCGAACAGATGCGCGAAGCCTACGGCAGAAACACCGCCGTGCCCGTCAATCTCCCCGTCGGGAAGGAGGCCGGGCTCAGGAAGGTCGTGAGCGTATTCGCTTCCGACATTCCGGACGATCTCAAAGACTATGCCGGGAAATGCCGCGAAATCCTGCTGGACACTGTGGCCGAATCCGATGAAAAGCTCATGGAGCGCTATCTCGCCGGCGAACAGCTTCCCGAAGCCGTCATCATGCGCGGACTCCATGACGCCATGAAGAAGGGCACCCTGATCCCCGTCTTTGCCGGAAGCGTCGCAAAGGATATCGGAGTTTCCGAAATCATGGACGGAATCATCCATCTGAGCCAGAACCCGCTCGAACGCACGCGGCCGGACAAGAACGGCGGCACGCTGGTGCCTTCGCCGGACGGCAACCCGGTCGCATTCGTCTTCAAGACGGTGATTGATCCTAAGGTGGGCCAGTTTGCCTTCTTCCGCGTGAATTCGGGAATCATCCGGAGCAACAGCGACATCTTCAATCTTACCGGCAGGACGAAAGAGCGTCTCGGACAGCTGATCATCCTGAACGGCAAGCAGCAGATTCCGGTGGAGGAGGCGTGCCCGGGATGCATCTGCGGCGTGGCCAAGCTCAAGATGACCAAGACGGGCGACACGCTTTCCGGCGATCCGGGCGTGACCGAAATGCCGCCGATGAAATTCCCGAATCCGGTCATTTCCTACGCCGTTTCCGCCATGAAGAACGGAGAAGAGGAAAAAATCATTTCCGGACTCCAGAAGCTCTGCGAATGCGATCCCACGCTCCATATCGCCACGAACAAGGAAACGCGGGAAAGCATCTTCTCCGGCATGGGCGAACAGCATCTCCAGATCGCCCTGCGGCGGCTCAAGGACCTGGCAAAGGTCGACGTGAAGATTTCCGCGCCGAAGATCGCCTACCGCGAAGCCATCAGCGGCAAGGCGGAGGGACACTACCGCCACAAGAAGCAGTCCGGCGGACACGGCCAGTTCGCGGAAGTCTTCCTGCGGATCGA
>CAZHPP010000735.1:0-1756 GCA_964534535.1 uncultured Victivallales bacterium
AAGACATAACGGCATCTCCGGGGTTCGTTTTCTGAACCGAATTGTTCCGGGCTTCCGGTTTTTCGCCGGAAGCCCGGATTTTTTTCGTCATGAACATGCTTTTGAGCTTGAAATGATCAAACGCTCACTGCTTTTGAGCGTTTCCGGGAAAAATAGCGGAGAGTCCGGAAAAACGTTTGATTTTGTCCGCCGTCCTGTGTATTATTCTCCCCGTCATAGAAAGGATTTTCCATGAAAATCATCGTTCTGGTGAAACAGGTCCCGGAAAGCTCCGCCGTAAAGATGGACGAAGCGACGGGGACGGTCGTCCGGGCGGGAGCCGACATGGTCGTGAATCCGCTCGACCTCTACGGAGTCAAGGCGGCGCTCGACGAAAAAGTCTGTTCCGGGGCGGAGACTCTTGCGCTTTCCATGGGGCCGCGCCAGGCGGAAACGGCCCTGCGCGAAGTCATGTCGCTCGGAATCGATTCCGCCGCGCTTGTTTCCGACCGTGCGTTTGCCGGGGCCGACACGTGGTCCACGGCCTTCATTCTGGCGTCGGCGGCGAAATTTCTCGGCGGCGCGGACCTTTATCTCTGCGGCGAGCGCGCAACGGACGGCGACACGGGGCAGGTGGGGCCGGAATTCGCGTCCGCGCTCGGGCTTCCCGTGGTGACTTATGTGCGGAAGATCGCCGCACGGAAGCCGGGCGTGCTCACGGTCCTGCGCGCAGAAGGTCACGGCACCGAAACTCTGGAGGTCCGTCTTCCCGCCGTCGTTTCCATCCTCAAGGAAAACGGCGATCCCGGACTGCCCACGCTCGACGGAAAAATCCGCGCAAAGGCGGCTCCCGTGAAGATCATCACGCAGAAGGAGCTGAACCTTCCGCCGGAGATGACCGGCCTTGCCGGTTCGCCCACGCGCGTGGTGAAAATCTTCCATCCGAAGGTCGGCAGGACCTGCCGCATGGTCCGGGCTTCCGCCGGGACGATCGAACCGGCCGCCGCGGAATTCACGGCCTTTCTCCATGAAAAAAACATTCTGTGAGGTGAACCCGATGATGACATCTTCCGGCATCTGGATTTTTGCCGAGCAGAACGGCGGAATCCTGGAACGCATTTCCTTTGAACTTCTCACGCGCGGACTTCTCCTGAAGAAGAAACGCGGCTGCACGCTTTCCGCCATGGTGTTCGGTGCCGTCCCGGATTCCGAACTCCAGAAGCTGATCGACTGCGGGGCGGACCGCGCGGTCTGCGTTTCCGGCGGCGGACTTTCCGACTTTTTCGGAATCGACTCCTGGGCGGAAGCGTTCCGCTTCATTCTGAAAACATATTCTCCGGAAATCGTGCTCGCGGGGGCGACTCCGTCGGGGCGCACGCTCCTGCCGTACTGCGCCATGACGGCGCATACCGGGCTCACGGCGGACTGCACCGGGCTCGACATCGAGCCGGAAACGGGGCTTCTGCTCCAGACCCGGCCCGCGATCGGCGGAAACATCATGGCCACGATCAAATGCGCGGAGCACCGTCCGCAGATGGCCACGGTCCGTCCGCGTTCCACGCGCCCGGCGGAACCTCTTCCGGGACGGAAGGGCGAGATCATCCGTCACGAATTTTCCGGGAAGGGCGTTCCGGAGCGGGTGATCCGCACCGGATATGAAAAGGCTTCCGGGGAAGGCGGAATCCAGCAGGCGCCGCGGCTGGTGGTCGTCGGACGCGGCATCAAGCGTCCGGAAACGCTTCCGATGATCCGGAAGCTGGCTTCGCTTCTCGGCGCC
>CAZHPP010000736.1:0-1756 GCA_964534535.1 uncultured Victivallales bacterium
GGCATAATAACTGAACTCTCTTTCCAAGTCAGTGCCATTTTGGCAGTCTTGTCTGTCAGCCCCGATTTTCAAAAAAACACACTTTTTTCCGGAAAGCCGCTTGCAATTTGGGAAAGATAGGGTATCTTAGGGGCAAATAGGGGAATAAAGGTGAAGAAAGAAGCTGCAAGGGGTTGAAAAGGTGAACGAAGGCATTGAACAACCTGCATTTTTTGTCGAGGAGTTCCTGCATACGCTCGACAAACAGCGGCGCGTTGCGATTCCGGCCACGTGGCGGAACAGCGACGGGTCGGGGTCGTTCGTGCTCGTGCCTTCTGCGGACAGGAGCCTGAAACTCATCACATGCGACGTCTTCCGCCGGATGGTTGTGGAAAAAGCCGGCGGTCTTTCCCTCGGAAACAGCCAGGATTCCGCGAACCTCGCCCGCGTTGCTTCGCGCGCGCAGATGTGCGTCTGCGACAAACAGGGGCGGATCCAGATCAGCCAGAAGCTGGCCGAACACGCCGGGCTGACGGACAGGGTGGCGCTGGTGGGCGCGTTCAATTATGCGCAGCTCTGGAATCCGGACCGCTGGAACGAAATCAACAGCGGCAGCGACAATTCGATTTACGAGATTTTCGATAAGATCAGCACGCTTCCGGACGGTAAAAAATGACGGCGGAAACAATAAAATTCGACCATGTCCCGGTTCTTCCGGAAGAGACGGTTTCGTTCCTTTCCTGCGCCGCGGGCGGAAATCCCGCGCGGATGCTCGACTGCACCCTCGGCCGGGGCGGCCACGCGAAGCGGATGCTGGAAAAGTTCCCGCAGATGGAACTGGCCGGAATCGACTGCGATTCGGAAAGTCTGGCCGCGGCGGAGGAAACGCTTGCGTTCGCGGGAACCAGAGTCCATTTCCTGAAGGGGAAATTTTCAGACTCGATCGAACTTTTAGCTGCGTCGACCGGCTGGAAAACGTTGGATGCGGTGCTCATGGATATCGGCGTTTCTTCGCCTCAGATCGACGATCCGGCGCGGGGATTTTCCTACGTCCACGACGGACCGCTGGACATGCGGATGGACCGCGAGTCCCCGCTTTCGGCGAGCCGCATCCTGAACACATATTCCGTGGAGTCGCTGATCCGGATTTTCATGAACTACGGCGACCTGGACTATCATTCGGCGAAGCGGCTTTCGGAAGCCGCGGCGCGGGTCCGGGAGACGAAGCCGTTCTCGCGGACGGGCGAATTTGCGGAGCTGTGCATGGCGAACCTTCACCGGAGCCGCCGGAGTGCGCCGCCGGTGCCGTCGCTGCCGTTCCAGGCGCTGCGGATCGCGGTGAACTCGGAACTGGACGAACTTTCGAAGGGGCTGGAGAACGCCGTGAAGCTTTTGAATCCGGGCGGCCGGCTCTGCGTGATCAGCTTCCATTCCCTGGAAGACGGGAAGGTGAAGAATTTCATGCGGGACATGGCGGTCACATGCAAGTGCCCGCCGGGACTTCCGGTCTGCATCTGCGGCTGGAAACCGAAGCTGCGGGTGCTTACGAAGAAGCCCGTGACCGCCGGCGCGGAGGAGCTGGAACGCAATCCGCGCGCAGCCTGTGCAAAATTAAGAGTGTCGGAAAAAATATGAAAAAAACATTGTTGGGAAAAAGGGGAGAAGGAAAATGAACAGATGCGCCAGTACAGTGAGAAACGGAAGCGTTCCCGTGAACACTCCGTCCGGAAGGAATTCCAAGAGCTGGATTTTTTCCGTTCTGACGAAACTGATCCTG
>CAZHPP010000737.1:0-1755 GCA_964534535.1 uncultured Victivallales bacterium
ATTGTCATCGCAAAATTGTCGGAACGGCTTCCTGGCACGCGTGCCAGGCAGAGTCAGCCTGTGGACGGCACTCCTCTCGGCGTGCTTCAGCGGGAACTCGCAAGACAGCGCGGGCACAAGCCGATCCGGAAGCTCTTTGAAGAAATTTCCGATATTCTGTTCGACCTGAAACCGTGTTTTCTCATGAGCCCGTTGTCTGTTGCCCAGTTCCTTCCCGCCGATCGCGCGCTTTTCGATGTCGTCATCTTTGATGAGGCCTCGCAGATTCCGATGGAGGACGCCATCGGCGCGATTGCCAGAGGAAGTCAGCTGATCGTTGCTGGAGACCCCATGCAGCTCCCGCCGACAGTATTCTTCAAACATCAGGATGATGACGCGGACGTCGATGAAAACACCATTGTCGAATTGGAAAGTCTCCTGCAGGAATGCCTGGCGGACGGCTTCTATGAATCCCATCTCCTTTGGCATTACCGGAGCCGGGACGAGTCGCTGATTTCCTTCAGCAACGCGCATTATTATGACAATTCGCTCTGGACTTTCCCCGCTCCTTCCGTTCAGATGGGGGCGGCCGTTCATTTCCATTATGTGGAAAACGGCGTCTATGACCGTACCCGGACGGGTACGAATGAACCTGAAGCGCGCTCTCTGGTTCAGGAGGTCGTCCGGCAATTGCGCAGCCCGGCCTTTGAAAACAAATCTCTCGGCATCGTGACCTTCAGCATCAAACAGCAGATTCTGATCGAGGATCTGCTGGACGAGGCCCGGAGCCGGAATCCGGAGATCGAAAAATTTTTCGATCCGGCGTATCCGGAACCGGTTTTTGTTAAAAACCTTGAAAACGTTCAGGGGGATGAACGCGATGTTATTTTCTTTTCCATCTGCTATGCCGCGGATGAAAATGGAAAGTTCTATATGAATTTCGGACCGCTCAATATGGACAAGGGAGAACGGCGCCTGAACGTTGCGATTACCCGCGCAAAAGAGAAGATCATGGTATTTTCGTCCGTCCGTTCCGAAGAAGTCGACCTGTCGAAGACGTCCAAGTCAGGGCCCCGCGACCTGAAGGCGTTTCTGCACTTTGCTGAAACCGGCATCCTGGAGGGGGCTCCGCAAAGTCCCGCGGCAAACAGCTGCAACTCCATGTTTGAACAGGAGATTGCCAGGTTCCTGACACAAAAAGGATTTCATGTCTGTTCCGGCATCGGCTGTTCCGCATACAAGATTGACCTTGCAGTTGTTTCACCGAAAAATCCGGACCGTTATGTACTCGGAATCGAATGCGACGGAGAATATTATAAAAATTCCAGTTCGGCCCGAGACAGGGATAAACTGCGCCGTGAAATTCTTGAAAGTCTTGGCTGGAGGCTCTGCCGTGTGTGGACGCCTTCGTGGTGGGAGGATCGGCCAAAAGCGGAAAACAGACTGCTCCAGGAAGTGGAGGCGGCCATCGAGGCGGAGAATCTCTCCGCGCCCCCGGCCGGGCCGATTGCGAACGATGAGGTGGAACCGCCTCCGGCCGGGAAAACTGTCAGGGAAGAATTGCCCCCCGAGGAAACGCTGCCGGAATGCGCCCGGCCGTATCCGGATTCCGATTATTCGAATGAACCCGTTTTTCAGCGAGCTGCCTGCAATCAGGACAGATTCTATGAATATGGAACCAGGTCGCTCCTGACGCAGCAGATGCGGTGCATCATTTCACGCGAGGGCCCGATCACGGAAACCCTGCTGCGGAAACGAATTATTCAAGCCTGGGGA
>CAZHPP010000738.1:0-1736 GCA_964534535.1 uncultured Victivallales bacterium
GCGCCGCTGGGACTGGCAGACCATTCAGGACATGTGCGCCGGCAATCTTTTCAACACAGGACCGCACCCGCTCGAACAGGCGCTGACCCTCATGGGCAACGTCGACCCGGATACTGTCCTGTGCATCATGGACCGTGCCAACATCTGGGGCGATGCAGAGGATCACGTCAAATTGATCCTGGCAAAGAAAGGATGTCCGACCATCGACCTTGAGGCCAGCCAGTGCGCAGCCTACAGTCCGTACATGTACAACATCTACGGCACGCGCGGCGGGCTCCATGGCGATTACAACGGACTTGAATGGAAGTATTTCCGCGAAGAGGAAGCTCCACTTCATCAGCTTGTCCGCGAACCGCTGCCCGGGCGTGCCTACTGCGGCGAGACCCTGAACTGGTACACGGAGAAATGGACTCCGCCGGAAGGGTTCTTCTTCACCATGGCGGAGACCTTTTATATGCACCTTTATGAATCTCTGACCCAGGGAAAACCTCTTGCGGTTCCTGTGGAAAACGTGCGCCGCCAGATCAGGATCATCGAGGAATGCCACAGACAGAACCCATTCCCGAAATTCTGCTGAGCGGAGGAATCCATTCATTATGAAAAAGATCAGAATTGCTTTTGCCGGATTCCGGCACGGACACATCTTCGGGCTCTGGGACCGCGTTGTGTCCGATCCGCGGTTCGAAATCGCCGCCGCCTGCGAGGAATTCGCTCCGGCGGCCGAGGCCGCTTCCGCCCGCGGAGTCCGCATGACGCACCGTTCCTTCGACCGGATGCTCCATGAGGCTGAGTTCGACGTGCTCGCCGTCGGTGATTATTATGGAATCCGCGGGGCGCGCGCGATCGCCGGACTCGAGGCAGGCAAACATGTCATTTCCGACAAGCCGCTCTGTACCTCGCTCTCCGAACTCGACCGCATCCGCGAACTTTCCTCCGCAAAGAAACTTGCCGTCGGAATCATGCTGGACCTGCGGACCATTCCGAACATGACCGCTCTTCATGCCGCCGTAAAGAACGGCACGCTCGGCCGCATCGACGGAGTCTTTTTCCGCGGATGCCATCCGCTCTCGCTTGGCGTCCGTCCAGAGTGGTACTTCGAGCCGGGGAAGCACGGCGGCACCGTCAACGACATTGCGATTCATGCGCTGGACGCGATTGAGCTTGTCACGGGACACCGGATCGCTCGGCTTTGCGGTGCGCGGGCCTGGAACTCGCGTGCACAGTCGACTCCGTGGTTCCACGACTGTGCGCAGGTGCTTTTTGCACTGGACGACGGCTGCGGCGTGCTGGGAGATGTTTCCTATACGGGGCTCGAAAAAGCTGCGTATCCTGACCCGTTCTACTGGCGCTTCACGTTCAGCGGAACGAACGGGATCGCCGAGTTTACATACGGTTCGCAGGGATGCACTCTATGCCTGAACGGTTCCAAAACGCCGGTTTCCGCACCTGCGGGCGAACCTTTCCCCGACTATCTCGAGGTATTCCTTTCCGAGGTGAACGGGAAGACCTCTCAGTATGGAACGGAACAGTTTCTGCGCGTGACGGAAACCTGTCTGAAACTCCAGGCTCTGGCCGACGGCATGTCGCTCTGAGCCGATTCTTCCCTGTGCCGCGCCCCGTTCTCTGAGAGACGCGGACCCGAACGGAAGGAGATTCCCATGACCGGGGACTCCTTCCGTTCTTTTATTCTTCTGGGTTAATACCTCGCCCCTTGGGGCGGCTTTCGATTTTTGAGT
>CAZHPP010000739.1:0-1736 GCA_964534535.1 uncultured Victivallales bacterium
TTCCACTTTTATACATTGCTGCACGCCTGAAAATACTTTTGGCAGGCATATCTATACGATCAGGGCAAATGAATTTTCACAATTGCATTTCAGTCCTCTCGGAATGCCTAAGACGCCAAGATCAGAATGCTTCTGTATCATTGACGATGTTTCCGTCACAGAAAAAGAGTGACGGCAGCCACGAATGGGAGATTGTCCGGCCTTAAAATACAGTCGGCGCCGTCATCCCGACGCAGAAGGCAGCAACAGTCGGATCGAAAAGCCACTGCAAAATTATCTGGAAGGTATTTCCGCATGAAAATTCAGTCTTCCCATTGAAGATACTTCCGTGCATTGGCAGTATGACGCAGGCTCTCAGTCGCTTGAAATTAAAGACATTGAGGAACCGCCTGCGGTACGGACCATTCAAATTTTGCAGGGGAAAAAACGGGGCAAGGATCAGCGGTTTGAAACCGTATCCTCCCGGAGTGTCTGATGTTGCCATCGCCCCCGCGCCGTGCGGAATCCTGCCGGAAAAATATTTTGTCCCGCAGCGGATTTGCAATCGGCCGCAATGCATAATATATTGCAGAATGTATTTGAAGCCGCAAGACAGAATAAAATGAAAAGGAGTGTTCGCAAATGGAAATGCTGAAACAGAAAAGCTGTCTGAAAAAACTGATGGTGCTTGCCGCCGTCATGATGCTGACCGCAGGATGCCAGTCTGTCAGGAAATCTCCGGCCGATTCAGGCACGACCTTCGCAAAAGATGCGCTTGAACCGTATGTCAGGAACGGACAGCTCCCCGGCGCCATCAATGTGTTTTACAAGAACGGCATTCAGGAGACCGCATGCGTCGGATATGCCAATGTCGCAGCGAAACGCCCCATCACCATGGATGACGTCTACATGCAGTGCTCGCAGACCAAAGGCTTCTGCGGCGTGACAATCGCCATGCTCGTCGAGGAAGGCAAAATCTCTCTGGACGATCCCGTCTCGAAATATCTCCCTGAATTCAAGGAACTGTGGATTCTTGAATCAAACAAGAACGGAGTCAGGACGCTTGTCAGGGCCAAAAACGTCCTCACAGTCCGCATGGTCATGAACCATACGGGCGGATTCCCGTTTGAGATATGCGCAAAACAGGGCAATATCAAGGGCGGCGGCTGGAGCGGCGGCGCTCCGCTCAGACAGACCGCGGCAATCGCGGCGGCCTGCCCGCTGATGTTTGAACCCGGCACGAAAGTCCAGTATTCGAATACAGGAATCGACATCGGCGCGGCGGTCGTCGAAGTCGTGACCGGAAAACGCTGGGAGGATTTCCTGAAGGAACGCGTGCTCGACCCGCTCGGCATGACGGCAAGTTCGTTCCGCCCGACCGACGCCCAGCTCAAGACTCAGGTGGAAATGTATGACTGCGTCAAGGACGCTCCCGCAAGATACCGTCTGCAGAACAACATGGAGCAGCGTCCCTACAACGATTCTCATGTCTTCGCTTCGGCCGGCGCAGGACTCTGGACGACTGCAAACGACCAGCTCAAGTTCTACAAGATGCTGATGAATCTCGGCGTCGGCGACAACGGAAACAGAATCCTCAAGGAAGAAACGGTAAAACAGCTGCTTGCAAAATCGTCCCGTCCGAAAGGCCTGGGCGGATATTCGCTGGGACTCGCCGCTCCGGAGGAAGACAGGGAGGATTCCTCCTGGGCGGATATTCGCTGGGACTCGCCGCTCCGGAGGAAGACAGGGAGGATTCC
>CAZHPP010000740.1:0-1733 GCA_964534535.1 uncultured Victivallales bacterium
CCGGATGCCGAAAATGCAGAAAAGGCATCCGGGGAGGCGGGGAAAAGAGTGCCCGTTTCTTTTCCGGAGAACACCATTACTATATCACCGGAATTTCGCTTTGCAAGCCGATGAATTAGTTTTGTCTAATTTTCTTTGAATTACTCCATCCTTCGGCCGCGGGCCTCGAGTTTTTGGCCGTCTGTCCTGAATCTCTTTGCTTGGATCATGTGCGACGCACCGCCCCGTGCTCATTGTTTTGCAACTCACAGAGGTGGGCGCTTTTCTTATATTTTCAGAGGAAGTCCTTCGATATGAAAATGCTCCTGCGTTTTCCCGGGGAGGAGATAGCAGCCGGAGATATTGGCTTCATAGCCCTTTCCTGCCTCTAGCACAACGTATTTTGTCAGATCGATTTTCCATTCGTGCGAAGTCCCCGGAGCAATTGGGGCAAACAGTATCCCCGAACCGGAATACGGCTCGCTTTCTTTGGCTCCGAGCTTTGTCATTCGAGCCGGGGCGCCGTTTTCATATTCCCGAACGGCAATGTGCAGTTCATTTAACGGCTGCCCGTTGAGAGAGATCAAAAGCGGGGTATCGGAACAGTTTTCGATGCGAACCTCAAGCGTCGCCCGTTCGGCGGCGGAAAGCATCGATTTCCCCAATCGGGCGGTTACGAGAACGAGGTCTTTCGCCCAGGTTTTCTGGACCCGGTCGTCGCTTTCCGCCTCCGATTCCAGAAACGCGATCTTTCGGGACACGCTCCATCGATTCAGATCCGACAGCGGTTCCGGGAGACGGGTGCGTTTCAGCCACGTCAGCGCCCGGTCGGGAGTTGCCAGTTTCGCATACAGTTCGGTAAAAGTCCGTACGGCCATGCCGTTCCATTCCGCGTCATGTTCGGGCGGCGGGGGAAATTGGCGCTCGATTTCACGAAGAATCCGCTCCCTCGCGTTTCCGTCCTGTTTCAGTTTTTCCAGTTTCTCCGGAGAATTGCTTAAGCCGAAAAGGATGTGCAAGTCCGCGAAGTCGTGTTGCCAGGAACCGGTCTCCATGATCCCGAGCACTGTTTTTTTTCCCTCCGCCCAGTCCCGGCGCAAAATTTCAGCGACCAGGCGGCCTTCGCGCTGTTTGCGGTAGATATGTTCGCAGTTCGCGGAAAAACGGAGGATCGCTTCGGCGCGCCGGTCCGTCTTTCCTTTCCCGGCAAGACCGGCGAAAAAGGCGGTTGCTGTTGAATTTCCATCCAGCTTCTCCAGCGTCAGCAGCACAAGGAACGGCAGCGCCTTTCCGAGAGCGATGTTTTCCGGCTGGGGCAACGCCTGAAATTGTTCCGGAGTCAAAGCCGCATACGTTTCCCACGGGAACGCATTCACTTCGGCGATGCAGAGTGAGGCCAGCCGGTGATTTCTCGCGGAATCGGGGTCTCCCCAGCCGGGCTCGAGCCAAGTGCGCTCCAATTCCCCGAGCAACTCGGTTTCCCTCGGCGAATCGTTTCCGGTCAGGATTGTTTCGATTCCGGCGATGTGCGGCAAGTCCGCGAACGCGGCGAATCCGGCCGCCAGGCATGCGATGACAGAAAGCAGTCGTTTCATGGAACACTTCCCCTTCTCATCGGATACGGTAGCACATGTTGCCCCGTGCGTCAAGGGGCCTTGACAAAAAGGAACCTCCCCGGATGCCGAAAATGCAGAAAAGGCATCCGGGGAGGCGGGGAAAAGAGTGCCCGATTCTTTTCCGGAGAACACCATTAC
>CAZHPP010000741.1:0-1733 GCA_964534535.1 uncultured Victivallales bacterium
TCCAGCATTTCGGGGCCGGTCAGCCGATCGTTGGTCCCTACTATGACTTCAAGGAAGATGCCTCTCCTTTGAGGCTGGACAAGAGACCCCATGAATTCGTGCCCAGGCAAACAAAGCTTTATGCTCAAAAAATAAGGAATCATGCCGTTGCGCTGGATTCCCCGAATTCTTACGAAGACAAGCCCCTTGCCGGGGCATATCAAAGCGCAGTTCATCTGCCGGGTGTGATTTTCGTGAGGGGCGCAAAAAACTGTGTCATCTCGGAATGCACGGTGGAGCATGGCGGCTGGTATGCGGTCGATATCGGAGAAGGCTGCGAAAATATCAGAATCGAACGCAATGATTTCTTCGACCTTGGCGGAGGCGGTGTGAAAATAGGCGGGGCAGACTATGAGACGGCGCAAAAGCAGCATCTGTTGGCAACGTCGCGCGTTATCGTTGAAAACAACCATATTCATAGTTGCGGCAAGATCAATTTGAGTGCGGTGGGGATCATCATCACACATGCTTTCGGCAATCTCGTCGAACATAATCACATTCACGACTTGCGTTACAGCGGAATTTCCTGCGGCTGGGTATGGGGATACGGTGATTCCATAGCAAGGGAGAATCGCATCGGCTGGAACAGAATCCATGACATCGGACAAGGCGTATTGAGCGACATGGGCGGCATTTATACGCTTGGGATACAGCCAGGCACCAGGATCTATAATAATCTCATATTCAATGTCATAGCCAAACATTACGGCGGCAACGGCATTTACCTTGACGAAGGCAGTTCCCATATGGTTGTTGAAAACAACATTTGCCATGACTGTATGCCTGCACCTTTCAATCAGCATTATGGGCGTGAAAATATTGTCCGGCATAATATTTTCGCACTATCTTCCTCTTTTAGCGTTATCCGTGCAAGCACCAAAAAGACGGGCTATGCTTTTCCTGGTGTAAGTCACACATGCAATGTTGTCTCGTATAGGAACATATTTCTGAGCCAGGAGGAACCTCTCCTGTTCATGGATGACCATTTGTTGGGTGAAGATGAAATTTTCAGTGAAGAAAATTGTTTCTGGAATCTAAAAGGCGACACCAGAACAATCGGAGGATTTCATTACAGATTGAACGACAAAGTATCTCTTGAAGAATGGCAGAAACAAGGGCATGATCTTTTGTCCCTGTTCATTGATCCGATGTTTGAAAATGTCGAAAAACGCGATTTCCGGCTGAAAAAGAATTCCCCATTACTGGGAAAAGGCTTTGAAAGTCTGGATCTCTACGCGGCCGGAACAATATAAGAAAAATGAAAAAAAAGCAACCATAAACATGGAGAAGAAAGATGAAGGCAAGAAACGCAGTTTTGATGTCGAGTATGATCACATTGGGAACTATGGCGGCCGCCTTGGGGGCGGAAGCGACTTTTGATGAATTGATGACAGCAGCAAAAACAGCAGGTGGCAAAGGTGATATTGACGGTGCCCTGAACAATTTCAACTCGGCATTGAAAACAGCCGGTACGCCGGAGTTGAAAAGAGATGCGGTTGTAGCTCGCAATCAGTTCCTTCTGCAAAAACAGCAGTATGCTATGGCAGAGAAATTATTCAAAGAACTGCTGAAGGATGAGTCGCTTCCTCCGCTGGTGAGACGTGTTGTATTGAGAGTGCTTGCCGGGCAAGTCATGTGGGGACGGGTCGATGAAGCCAAGCAGTATATTGACCAAGCAATGACCATTCCAACTA
>CAZHPP010000742.1:0-1731 GCA_964534535.1 uncultured Victivallales bacterium
AATTTTTCAACACGAAAGTGTCACCGATCAAACGCGAGGAAACTATTGAAATAGCAGCCCTGCTTGATGCCTCGATCAGAGCGCTGGAAAAGCCGAATGAGTGGCTTTACCTGTAACGACTGAGTCTCCCGGCTTCTGCGGGAGGTATCAGACGAGCTGTTCATGAATGTTTCCTTTGTTCCGGTGTTGATATTCGAGTCACAACAAAATCAGTCTGTCATCCAGACCGGTTTTATTTGAATTAACATAACAAGGAGCATTTTATGAACACGGCACTCTCTGTCGGGACGCTTCTCAGGCTTCCCGACATCACAAATGAACGGCTCAGGTTCCTGCATAATGCGGGAATCGAGTCGTGCCAGCTCGCAAGAGTCGGAGAAGACTGGCTTTCAACCGGAAGCGGGAACAGGAAAAGCGACGAGCTTTTTGCCCTGCTTCAAAAGAATCAGATCATGCCGGTATCCGTATTCCTTTATTTTACCGGACATCCGGCGGACATTCCGACAAACGGATACGGCTTTATCCCTGAGAACAGGCGCGTTGAACGCATGGTTTCCGCATGCCGCCAGATGAACTGGGCAAAATCCCGCGGAATAAAGTATATCTCATGCCATGTCGGCACGATGCCGAAAGAGAAAACTCCTTTTTACGAACAGCTGATTTCCGACCTCAGGATGCTTGTATCATTCGCGGAGGAAAACGGGCAGTTCTTCCTGTTTGAGACAGGCCCGGAATCGGTTTTGCATCTCAAGGATATCTTCGCTGATATCGACAAGCAAAATCTCGGAATAAATTTCGACCCCGCAAACCTTCTGATATACGGAAATGACGATCCATCCGTGATGCTGGATGAAATGTTCGACCGGATAAAAGTAGTTCACTGCAAGGACGCCGTCCGCTCCACAGTAAAAGGTGAAATGGGCAGGGAAACGGTTCTCGGTCAGGGCGCGACGAATTTTGAATCGCTTCTGGAAAGGCTCTGCAAAGGCGGCTTCATCGGACCACTGATAATCGAGCGCGAACTGATGCCGGGACCGGAACAGGAAAAGGATATCGCCGAAGCTGTAATATACATAAACAAACTCAAGAATAAATTCTTAAGAGGAGCATGAAGATCATGATCAACGTCGGAATGATAGGCGCTGGAAGAATGGGAAACGTCCACGCGTCAAACCTCAAAAACATGCCTAATGTCAAACTGCGCGGAGTATATGACATAAATCCTGAAAAATCAAAAGAATATGCAAAGGATTTCGGGGCAGAAATCTTCTCCGATCCCGCATCGCTTGTCGCATGCAAAGATATAAATCTGATAATGATATGTTCGCCGACATACGCGCACATCGAAGGTATAATGGCGGCTGTCCCGACTAAAAAAGCGATATTCTGCGAGAAGCCTCTGTGCAGAACTGAAGCAGAGCTCAATGTGCTTGCCCCGATAATCAGCAGTTATGAAGGATTTTTCGCAATCGGATTCGTAAGACGCTATTCATCCGTGGTGAAAAAAATCAAGGAGATGCTGGAAGCCGGAGCAATAGGAAAACCGATATGCGGTGAGGTCAGAATACTGCTCGGCGCTTACGGACGCAAATGGGGCGACTGGTTCACGGATTACAGTCTCTCCGGCGGCGTGATGCTTGACATGCTGGCTCATCATGCAGACCTCCAGAATCATTTCATCGGCGAAGCCGAAAGTGTATATGCAAGGGCGCTGATGCTTGACAAAAAACA
>CAZHPP010000743.1:0-1729 GCA_964534535.1 uncultured Victivallales bacterium
TGTGCTACCTGGTCTGGCGTCCGCAAAACAATGACTATGAGGTCTATGTTTCGCTGGGGTTCGGAGACAGAAGCCTCGGTTTCCGCGGCGAGCCGTTCAAGAACGAACCGGGGAAGAAACATCATCTTGCCGTTGAATTCAACGGCTTGAACCTGCTGAAATTCATCTTCGACGGAAAACTTTCGCAGGAATGGAACGTCAAGGCGAAGAAAGGCATTGCCTCCGCGAAGATGCCGACCGTGGTCGGCGACCGCGTCGGAAGCACTTTCAATCCGTTTGACGGGAAAATTTACCGCGTAAAGCTCGTCACGTTTCCCAAGCCCGAAATGTCGCTTCTCCTTGAGGTTCCCGGCCGCCACGCCTTTCTGCGCAACGAGGAGAATGCCCGACTGAATGTGGTGCTGAACAATACGATTGAGCAGGATTTGAAAGGGGTCAAATTTTCCGCTTCGGCAGCCGGAATCCCATGCGGAACACAGACTCTTGACATTCCCGCCGGGAAAAGCGCCGCCATCGCGCTTCCTGTCGAAACGCGTCTCATGACCGGACGCTATCCCGCGGAACTGACCGCGGTTTATTCCCGCAGCGGGAAAAAGTTCGAAAAGAAGCTGACGGCCGATCTTTTCATCGGACCGGTTGAAGGCGATTTCTTCCCCATCGTCATCTGGGGATACAATCTGGATAAACTGGGCTTTGAACCGTTCCGGAATGTCGGGTTCAACTACGGCATCGACTGGGGATACACCTCCACATTTTTCCGCTGGCCGGAAATGGCCGGCGACCTGGCAAGGAAGAAGTACAGCATTCTTGACCGGATGCTCTTCAAGGGATTCCGCGGCATGGATTCTTTCAGCGTCAATCCCTTCCTGCGCAAAGAGTTCCCCCGGATCGGACGCGACGGGACCCCTTATCAGAACGCCCAGCTGGACGCGGCAAATCCGGAAGTGCGCAGACGTGCGGCGGCCGTGCTGGAAAAATCCGCAGCAGCGTACAAAGCTCATCCCGCCTATGCCGGAATGCTCATCAATTCCGAAGTGCGCGACGATTCGATGCCTTCCTTTGGAAAACATTCCGCCGAAGCGTATAAAAAAGCAACAGGCATGGGAATCCCTCATGAAATCGAAGGCAAACTCTCCCGGCATTATTCCCAGATCCGGAATTTTCCGATTTCCCGCGTGATTCCGACGGACGATCCGCTTCTGACCTATTACCGCTGGTTCTGGCGCGAAGGCGACGGGTGGAATCCGATGCAGACGCTTGCCAGCCGTGTTTCCAAAGCCGCGATCGGCCGTCCGTTCTGGACTTTTTACGATCCCGCCGTGCGCGTTCCCCCGCTCTGGGGCAGCGGCGGAGACGTTGATTACATCAGCCACTGGACCTACGCCTATCCGCAGCCGATTTCTGTCGGAGTCAACACCGACGAGATGCTCGCCATGCGCAAGGGCAATCCGAAGCAGGGCGTAATGAATATGACGCAGATCATCTGCTACCGCAGCGCAACCGCCCCCGTCGGGAAGAAAGTCGCCAATCCGCCCGCATGGGTCGGGGAATATCCGACGGCGCCCTACATCACGCTCGCCCCTGACCTGATGCGGATTGCGGTCTGGACCCAGATCTCCCGGCACGTTTCCGGAATCATGTTCCATGGATACAATTCGCTGCTCATCGACCCCTCCACCAAGGGGAACAAAGGCTATCAGTGCACGAACGACAAGACAAAGGACACTCT
>CAZHPP010000744.1:0-1723 GCA_964534535.1 uncultured Victivallales bacterium
GATCTGATCCCCTTCATCGGCGTGATCATCATTCTGATTCTCTGCATTCGGGAAGGTCAGAAGGAAGCCAATGCGTACGGACGGGCTGCCGCTGCGAAATAATTCCCGTCAGTGTTTTGTCTTCAGCGTCCCCGGAACAGATTCCGGGGACGCTTCTTTTTTCCGGACGAGGCAATGTCCGGGACAGGTTCCCGTCTTTCTGCGGAACACTCTCTGTCGAAGCGGGAAACGTCCTGGTATCCGGCAGAAATTGATGTGCCTCACGGGGAAAATCGACCAGCGTCATTTTCCTTTTTTGCGGTTTTCATGGGAATATAAAACTCCCCGGAGGGAACATTTTCAGTCCTCTCCGGGGAAAACAGCGGAACTATTTTCCGGAGGTCGCGGCCTTGTAGTCGGCGTCGCTCACGGGCTCCAGCCAAACGGCGGAATTTTCGCTCATCTTCGGCGTGATTCCCAGATGCACGAACGTCTGATCCGGCGCCGCGCCGTGCCAGTGATCCGTGTCCGCCGGAATTTCCACCACGTCGCCCGGAACCAGACGCCGCGCCTTCTTTCCGCGCTCCTGATAATACCCGACTCCGGAGGTGCACAGCAGAAGCTGTCCGACGGCATGCCTGTGCCAGTTGTTGCGTGTGCCCGGGGCAAAGGTCACGTTGTAGACGCATGCGTCGCAGTTCTTGTTGCTGATCAGCATGGCGCACCATGCGTCCCCGGTGAAGTTTGACGTGAGTTTTGACCCCTTCGGGAAGGGATCGGAATCGGCGGCCGGCCGCGCAATGGCAAGGATTTCCTCCACCTGCTGATCGGTCAGACCGTTGTGTTTCCCGATTGCGATGTGGGCCTTGAGCTGAGGTTCCACGCCCGGAACGACGGCCAGCATGGCGATCGTGGCGAGTTCGCGCGTCTGCCAGTCCACGTTGTCGCGGGCGAAAATGTCTCCGAAAAGGTGTGCCTTCAGATATTCATCGACGGCGGGGGCGAAGTCGAACAGCGGTCCTTTGACGGGCGCGCCGCAGAGTTTCGTCTGGTTGGCCGTGCCGAACGTCAGGGCTTTTCCCTTCGGACGCGGGCCGGGGAGCTTTCCTGCGGCGTCCCGGTTTCCGCGCTCCTGTTCGAGCGCCATGAGGGTTCCGAGCGCGTTCAGACTGCGCGGAAATCCGCAGTAGGCGTAGACCTGGGTCAGGATTTCCTTGTATTCGTTCACGGTCACGCCGGAATCGAGTCCGGAGGCGAGGGCGGTTCTGAGCTTTGCAGGATCGCCTTTTGCCGCATAAGCCGCGGCCGATGCGATTTTCTGCTGTCTGAGAGTCAGTGCGTTCATTTTCATTTCCTCTGCTTGAAGTGTCATAAGGAGTGCGAAGATCATGGCGGGGAGAAAAAGTCTCTTCATGTTCCGGGTCTCCGTGTTTATTCTTTCAGTGAATTCTGAGTCCATCTTTCGATTTCAGGCCCGGATGTTTCGAGCGCCGAGTCGAAGAATGTGACGGCCCGGAGCACGGTGGATTGCGGACAGCGCTTCTTCACGTCGCGTTCGCAGTTCTGCATGCCGCCTCCGCCGTTGGTGAAGAACGGAATCACGGTCTTTCCGGCGAGGCCGGCCGCGGACAGAAACGACGCGGCCGGCGGTGCGATCGTGGAACACCAGTTCGGACTCCCGATGAAAATCCTGTCATACTTTGACAGATCGGGAATCGGATCCGCAAGTTTCGGAAGGACGTAT
>CAZHPP010000745.1:0-1720 GCA_964534535.1 uncultured Victivallales bacterium
TGATCGCCGGAACCAAATACCGCGGCCAGTTCGAGGAGCGCATCAAGGCCGTCCTCGACGAAGTCCGCAACTCCAGACGCGTGATTCTCTTCATCGACGAACTCCACACCATCGTGGGCGCTGGCGGGGCCGAGGGCGCCATGGATGCCGCCAACATCATCAAGCCGGCGCTTTCCCGCGGCGAACTCCAGTGCGTCGGCGCGACCACGCTTGACGAATACCGCAAGGGGATCGAAAAGGACGCCGCGCTGGAACGCCGCTTCCAGTCCGTCATGGTGGAACCTCCCTCCGCGCAGGACGCCGTGAAGATCCTTCACGGGCTCCGGAACGTCTATGAAAAGCACCACGGCGTGCGCTATACCGACGCCGCGCTCGAAGCCTGCGTGCGTCTCTCCGACCGCTACATCACGGGGCGCTTCCTGCCGGACAAGGCCATCGACGTGATGGACGAGGCCGGAGCGCGTTCGCGCATTTCGGACGCCCCTCCGCGTCCGGACACCTCCGCGCTGGAGGCCGAAATCGCGGAAACCTGCCGCAGGAAGAACGATGCGATCGCCGACCAGAAATACGAACTCGCCGCAGAATGCCGCGATTCGGAACGCACGCTCCGCCGCCGGCTCGACGAGGCCAATGCGAAGTGGGAGGCCGACTGCAGCCGGAACTGTCCCGTGATCGACGTCAAACAGATTTCCGAGGTCGTTTCCAAACTGACGGGCGTGCCCGTCCAGCAGATGGAACAGGGCGAAAGCTCGCGGCTCCTGAAAATGGAGGAGACTCTTTCCCAGACCGTGATCGGCCAGGAAGCCGCCGTTTCCGCCGTTTCCCGCGCCCTGCGCCGCTCCCGCGCCGACCTCAAGGATCCGAAGCGGCCCATCGGCTCCTTCATCTTCCTGGGACCCACCGGAGTCGGAAAAACCCTGCTCGCCAAGGCCGTCGCCGAATTCATCTTCGGCGACCCCGACTCCCTGATCCAGGTCGACATGTCCGAATATATGGAAAAGTTCAACGTGAGCCGCATGGTCGGCTCGCCTCCGGGATATATCGGCCACGAGGAGGGCGGCGAGCTCACCGAACGCGTGCGCCGCAGACCGTACAGCGTGGTGCTTTTCGACGAAATCGAAAAGGCGCATCCGGACGTGATGCACATCCTCCTTCAGGTGCTGGACGAAGGCCGTCTGACCGATTCGCTCGGACGCCGCGTGGACTTCCGCAACACGATCATCATCATGACCAGCAACATCGGCGCGGAACTTCTGAACAAGGGCGCCGGCATGGGCTTCGAGGGCGCTCTCACGAAGGACGAATCGTTCGAAAAGACCTCCGCGCGCCTGCTCGACATGGCGAAAAAACAGTTCAAGCCTGAATTCATGAACCGCATCGACGAAGTCGTCGTCTTCCGCAAGCTCACGCACGACGACATCGTGAAGATCATCGGGCTCGAACTCGACAAGGTCGTGAAGCGTCTCGCGGAACAGGGCAAGAAACTGATCGTGGAGCCCCCCGTGATCGACTTCCTGATCGGGAAGGGGTTCCAGCCCGAATACGGCGCGCGTCCTCTCAAGCGCGCCGTGGAGCGCTATCTCGAGGACGAGCTCGCCGAGACCATTCTCATGGGACTTCTCCGGAGCGCGCCGACAATTATCGCCCGGCTCGACAACAATAAGATCGTCTTTTTTCCCGGCGAAGAGCCCGAGCCCGTGAAGATTCCGGAACCTGTGAA
>CAZHPP010000746.1:0-1708 GCA_964534535.1 uncultured Victivallales bacterium
CGCCTCCCGCATTCATATGGCACACCGTGACCGACCAGGCCGTCCCGGTGGACTGCTCGCTGATCTTCGCGAAAGCCATGCGCAGACACAAACGTCCGTTCGAAATGCACATATTCCCGGAAGGGCCGCACGGAATGCAGCTCGGCTACGGACGCGAGGACATTGCCATGTGGCCGGAACAGGCGAAGGCGTTCCTTCACGGCACCTGCGGCTTCCGCTTTCCGGAACGCAAGGTCCGGGGAACCGTGGTTCTTACCTTTGACGATGCCTGCCGGAACCATCTCGATTTTGTGGCGCCGCTCCTGAAAAAATACGGCTTCGGCGCCACGTTCTTCATTTCGCGTCCGGCCGAATGGGAAAAAGCCGCGCCCGGAGTCTGGATGTCCCCGGAAAATATCCGGACTCTTTCGGAAATGGGGTTCGACATCGGCAACCATACGATGAATCACTCGAACCTCTGGCAGCTGCCTCCGGAAGCCTGTGCCGCCGACATCGAAGCGATGAAGGAATATCTGGAGAGGGCTGGCGTTCCGAAGCCGGTCAGCTTCGCCTATCCCGGCGGCCCCTACGCCCCCAATGCGGAAGAGTGTCTGGAAAAGAACGGTTTCCGCGCGGCCCGCACTACGGAAAAACGGGCATGGGACCCGCGCAGGGACGATCCGTTCCGGATTCCGGCCATTCCGCTCCAGCACGGCGACGCCCTTGCGTTTTATCAGGCGGTGTCCCTCGCCTCGGAGAAGAAGCCGGTCGTGCTGGTGTTCCACGGCGTGCCGGATACCGCCCACGACTGGGTGACCACTCCGCAGGAGAATTTTGCCCGGTTCATGGAATATCTGAGCCGGAACGATTATGCCGTGATCTCGATGAGGGAAGCCGTTTCCCGCTATCTGCCGGAGACGGGATCCATGCTTCCGGAACGGAAGCCTTCCAGATCGAGCGTCAGGTAACGATATCCGAGTTTCCCGAGGGCGGAAACGAGTTCCGCATGACGGGACGCCGCTTCCGCCAGAAATTCAGTCGGAAGTTCGATCCGGACGAGTTCCCCGTGCACGCGGAGCCTGAGATCCGCGGCGTTCGGGAACATGGCATGGAGCAGGGCTTCCCCTTCGGAAACTTTCCGCACCGCCTCCGGAGTCAGATGCGTTCCATAGTCGAACCGTGTAGCCATGCACGGCGAAGCAGGCTTCTTTGCGCAGGCGAGTCCGAACTGCGCTGCCATGGATCGGATTTCCGCTTTCGTGATCCCGAGTTCCGCAAGCGGCGAAATCACTCCCAGTTCGCGGAGCGCGCGGCGTCCGGGACGATAGACCTTCAGATCGTCCGCGTTGGTGCCGTCGAGAAGGTTCTTCAATCCGGCCCGGTCCGCCCGTTTCCGGAACTCCGCGAAGATGTGGCGCTTGCAGAGATAGCACCGGTCGGGCGGATTGTTTTCAACCCCCGGAATGGAAAGCGGATCGAACTCCGCTGTTTCCAGCGGGACTCCGAATTCTGCCGCATTCCGTTCGGCCTCTTCGAGTTCCTCCTTCCGCTGGAAGACGGAAAACGCTGTGTACGCGCGCAGCGGGAAGGGGGAACGGTTCCGCAGATTCCGCAGCACGGCCAGCAGAAGCGTGCTGTCGACCCCGCCGGAATACGCCAGCGCGATTCCGGTTCCGGAATGTTCCATGAGATATGTTTCAAGCCGTCCAAGGTCGGACATGGTGAGAAG
>CAZHPP010000747.1:0-1693 GCA_964534535.1 uncultured Victivallales bacterium
CCCTGAAATATTGAATTCCGCAGATTGCGATGTATTGTATTGTTCCCGAACACGGGGGTATTCACGCCCCCGAAAAGAGAGGATTTTTATTCGAATATGAAAACTCCGATTTCTGCCTTTGCCGCGGCCGGATTGTTCGGCGGAATGATTCTCTGCGCCGCCGAAAAAACCACAGAGGTCTCCGTCAGGACGACCACCGTCATCAGTGAAACCGTCATCCGGGAAAAGGTCAAATGGTCTCCCCTGAAGGTCTTCGTGCTGGACTTTGCCTCCGCGGACACCCAGGGACAGAAGCGGTTCCTGGATTCGCAGAACCGCCCGATCGTCATTCCGGCCCAGTGCACACTCACGGACGCCGACCGGCAGTCCATGAACAGCGTCATGCAGGGGTTCGTCCGCATGATCGACGCGGCCGACGCCTCCGCCACCAACGATGCGAACCGCCATGCCCAGAAGAGCGACAATTCTTTCACGCGCGCAAAGGCGCTGGAACTTTACAATGCCGTCGTCAAGGGAGAGTCGCGGCCGATGGTGTTCGGCGCGGACTACCTTTCCGCGTACCTCGGGCGGCACGGCGACGTGTTCTCCTGCATGGATTCCGGGATGGCCGCGGCGGCCATGAAGAAGCTTTCCGCCGATCCCGCCTTCCCGCAGAATTTCATGCTGAACCTGGCCCGGGCGACCGGAGCCACGCACCTCATTACGGGAACCGTTGCCGACCTCCACTCGCGTTCGGTGAAATTCAAGGGATACGGAATCGAAACGGAAAACACCCTCTATGAGCTGGACGTGATCGTGAAGGTGATCGACCTTGCCGCCCAGGGCTCCGTCTATTCGAACGTCTACACCGGCACCTGCCGGGTCCAGAAGCGTCCGGGCGCGGAACAGTTCGACAGCAGCATGTTCCAGACCCTCATGAAGGCCGCCATGGAACAGGCCGCCGAAGACATCTACGAGGCCGCAAAGCCCGGTCCGAACAACAAGATCGCGCCCTCGGCCGTGCCGTATGCGCTGACGGTCAATCCCGCCGGAGACGTTTTCCTGCGTCCGGAGACGGTTGAAGTCTGGGTGGACGGCGTGCGCGCGGCCGGCGGCGGAGAGACTTTCCTGGTCCCCGCGGGGAAGCATACGCTCGAACTGAAGGCGGCCGGATACAAGACAAAAACCGTTCCCGTCGACGTGACCGCCGATGCGGTCATCAATCTCCGGATGGAAAAATAAGGAGTCAAATTTTTATGAAGATGAACAGAATTCTGATTGCAATTGTTTCCGCGTTCGCGCTGGAGGCGTCCGTCCTTGCGGCGGAGCCCGTCGGCGTGGCCGAACCCATTGCAAAGGGAAGCATTCCGAAAGAGGACGTCGAAGCCTTCTGGGGAATGCTGGAGGCCAATGCCGGAAATGCGGAACATCCGCTGGTTTCCCGCTCCGCTCTCAAGCAGATGCTCACGGAAATCAATCTGACCGAAACTTCGGGTCTGGTCGATCCGAATTCGAAGCAGAAGGCCGGACTCGGGCGTCTGAAAGGCGTGAAATACCTTCTGGTTTCCGAAATCGCAAGGTTCGGGTCCCGCTACAACGTGACGCTGCTCCTGCTGGATGCCTCGACCGGCTTGATCGACCCGGACAAGCGCACCGCCGAAACGGTCTCCTCCCTGGACGAGCCCGCCGACCAGCTGAAGGACATGCTGCACGA
>CAZHPP010000748.1:0-1684 GCA_964534535.1 uncultured Victivallales bacterium
AACCTATGAACCGTGGGATTTTTCCGGATTCTTCGCAACGAATCCGGAATGTGTCAAAAACCATATCGGACTGAATCGGAAACTCTTTAAAAACGGAGCTGCAAAATGAAAAAAATCCTGCTGCCAACTTTCGCCGTCCTCGCCGCATGGAATCTCCTCGGAGCGGAACTCGACTTTCAGATGCCGTTCAGCCCCGGACGCAATTCGCCGATCGCCTGGTGGAGCGGTCCGAAATGCAAACTGGTGGAGGAAAACGGGAAAAATCTGGTTTCCATCGAACCGGGAACCGGAATCCGTTTCAAAAACGAATTCCCCGGCAAAGCCGGGGATGTTCTGGAATTTGAAATAACCATGAAATGGAAAAAAGGTCCGGTCAGCATCCGTCTGGGAGAAAGATCGCCCGAGGGCTATATCGGTGAAAATTTCACTCATATCTTCAAAGCGACGGACAAATTGTCGGTTTACAAAGGGGAGATCACGCTGAAAGACGCGAAAAAGCCGGATCAGAGCGGCATTCTCCGCAAGGTCAGCCGCTTTTCCTTTACGATTCATGCTCATGACGGATCGAAGGATGTGATGATCGAAAATATCAAAGCAACCCTGAAAAACAAGGAATAGCCATGAAGAAGATGTTTACACTGCTGGAACTTCTTATTGTTATAGCAATCATCGCCATTCTCGCCGGACTCCTTCTGCCGGCGCTCGACAAGGCGCGTGCGACCGCC
Source organism: uncultured Victivallales bacterium (assembly GCA_964534535.1). GTDB lineage: Bacteria > Verrucomicrobiota > Lentisphaeria > Victivallales > UBA1829 > CAZHPP01. The sequence goes on from CAZHPP010000748.1 coordinate 726, forward strand.
CGGTCGATCAAATGTTTCGGGAACATCGCCCAGATCGGCAAGGCGGCCATCTTTTACAGCGATGACAACCGGGGAATGCCGGTTGCCTATATCAATGGGCCTTCCTCGTCCACTTCAACCCGATTTTCATATACGGAGTCGCCTTCCGCCGGCATGCTTTCCCCTTACTTGAATACCGGGAAAAATATTTGGCTGGGCGGAATGCGCATCGGGAATGACAAAATCGAAATGCGCAGCCGTCTCCTGTGCCCGTCGCGAAAATATGAACAGATTCAGAACGGCACCCAGGATTTTGCCGGATACGGGTTGAATTACTCCAGCAACAACTTGGGAAACCAGCCGCTGATTAAAATCGCCGTCCCGTCCCGTTCGGCTTATTTCGGAGAGGCATACTACGCGAGCCCCAGCATCGGTTACACGACCGGCGCGTCGGGCGGAACGCCGGTCTTTCCCCATTCCAATGGAATTTTTCAGGAAACCCACCGTTTCAGCAATGCGTCTCTGGTCAACGTGCCCGGACGCGGCAACTTCGTCTTCTATGACGGACATGTGGCCTCGATCGACCGTCGCCGGGTTCCCTCGGACCATAAAACGACCTATGGAGCCTACAGCTCTTTCTGGGCGCCGTACAAGATCACTCATTGGAATGACTTATGGTGAATTCCTGTAATGCGCCCCTTTTGTCAAGGGCGGCATTGCGCAGAAGCGGTCAAAAAATGAAGACTTCATTAGCCGGTCGATGAAAATCTCGAGAGCATCATCTCGAGTTTCATTTCGATCCTATCGGGATCGTTCAAGAGCAGGAGTGTTGTTTCCGTTACCGTGTTTTGTCGAAAGACCATCTGCATGCCCGGTCGAATTGTAGGTCTTTTGTTTCCCAACAAAGGATTCAACTATTCTTTCTTGAAAATACCGGATAAGGTAAGCGTGGCTGTAACTCCGGCGATGTCGCCCCGATG
>CAZHPP010000749.1:0-1671 GCA_964534535.1 uncultured Victivallales bacterium
TTGTGGTAAATGACCGTGTAATACGCCACCGGAACGATTCCCGCGTCCTTCAGCCCGGTCAAGGTTTCCCCGAAGATGTCGCGTCCGTGCAAGTTGCCGTGCATATGTCCAACCTTCGTTGGATAATAGCAGTTCCCGTTGTGGTCGCACGCATAGATCATGGAGACTTCCATGCCGGAAAGCCGGACCATCCGGACATATTCCAGCGGATCGAATTTCGTCATGAAGTGCGGCCGATGGTCCGTGATATGATTATCGATCAGCAGACGTGAATAGCATTTTTTTATCCATTTCATCGGATTTGCTCCTTTGCATTCCGGGGTTCCGGCTGTATATTCATTTACTATAAAATAAATACGAAAATCGGCAAGAAGCAGAAACACTCATTCATAGCACAATCCATGCATTTTGATTATTTGCACACATTGAACCCAGGCCACGGTCCCCGCTGGCACGGCGGCTGGAAGAAAGGCATGATCGAGCGCAACCGCCGGATCTATGACTTCGAACTGGTCTATTTTTCCGAAGGAAATGGACGTGTCATCACGGAACGGGAAACCTTTTTCTGTTCGCGGGGAAGCGTGGTCATCATTCCGCCGAACCGGATTCACTGCACGATCGCCGATTCCGCCGTGGAACGCTGGTGCATTCATTTCGACTGGAAAAACGACTGTTCGGCGCATGGCCGGAAGGAGATGATCTTTGTATTCGAGGACAGCCGGAACGCCTTCCAGCCGTCGCTGTGCGCCTCGGTTCCGGAGGAGCTGCCCATAACGTTCCCCTTCTTTGCGGAGAAAGTTTCCCCGGAGATGCTTCCGCTGCTCCGTGAATTCTTCACCTTCTACCCGGACTCTCTGGCGTCCGAACTCAAGTATCAATCCATGTTTCTGCGGATTCTGTCGATGGCCCTCGGACACAAAAAGACGACGGAACGAAAGACCGTCAGGGGAGGGAGCCGCTCTTTCTTCATGGCGAAGAACTACATCGATTCCTGTTATGCGGACCCGTCTATGGATTTGTCCGCCATCGCGAAAAAGGTTCCGGTCACGGCGAACCATCTGGAAAAACTGTTCCGGAAGGAACTGGGGATGTCGGTCAACAAATACATCCTGCACCGGCGTCTGGCGCAGGCGTCGCTTCTGCTGACGTCTTCGGGCAGGACGGTCCGCGAGGCCGCATTTGCCGCCGGATTCAACAGCCCGAATTACTTCACCCGGATTTTCCGTAAAACGCTTGGCGTCACGCCCACGGCCTATATCGCTTCGAATCTGCCGTGAGCGGAATCAGACGTCTGTCTCCTGCTGTTTTCGCCGGAGATTCAATACGATGCTCCTTCCAAGGAGAATCAAAGGAAAACAAAGAAGATTCCAGAACGGCCAGCAGGCCCAGCCGAGGACAGCAACGACCTTGCATGTTTTGGCACGCGGTCCCCAGTCATATTCCTTCCGGATGTCCGGCGGCATGAGACGGTCGACCGCAAGAGCCCCCTTTGCGTCTTTGCCGAACCGCTCGAGAAGCTGGGCGCGATAGTGGAATCCCGCCTGAACGCCGGTATTTACCTCGAAATAACTATAAAACGGCAGAAACAGCAGCAATGAAAGCAACAGATTCTTCCGCTTCCGCAGAAGGATTGCCGCCGGACCGAGGATCAAGGGCGACAGCAATCCGAAC
>CAZHPP010000750.1:0-1663 GCA_964534535.1 uncultured Victivallales bacterium
GAATCCGGACGGGGTCACGCGTTCGCCGTATGCCCACCGCAAGCTGGATCAGCTGACCGCGTACGAAATGCTGATTCCGGAACTGCAGAGGCGGTTCCCGGGGCTTGAAGCCCGTGCGTATGAAAAGGCGCGTCTGGCGGCCTTCGGAATCTTCAATGCCATGCTCCGGTCGGAGAAGGAGATTCCGGAACCGGAACGCCGCCGCGTGACGGAATTCTCGCGGCTCTGCCGTCCGCATTTCTCCCTGCTGACCGCACGTTCAAAGCTGCGGAATCTTGTGTTCGATCTGGCGCTGCTGTTCCCCGGACTTTACCGGCGGATTCTGAATCACCAGTAGCAGGAATTCTCAACCTGGTTCGACTGCGGCGGAACGTCTGCCGCCGGCGGACGCACCCATTGCCCGTTGAAGAGGCGGCGTCCGACTTCCGGATTGACCGTTTCCCAGCGCGCCCCCCTGACTCCGAACAGCAGCTGGAGGCTGCCGCCCATATGCAGGGCCTTCCGACCCGTTTTCTTGATGTGTCCGCCCAGAAACATGCCGTAGGCTCCGGCGCCGATCAGGGCCGTGTCGAAATCGAGCCTGTCGATCGAATCGCACATGGCGTTCAGGGCGTCGAACCATGTCTTGTACGGCAGATTCTTTTCCGCGCCGCCCGCAGACTGCACGGCCTTGAAGGTGAGCAGTTCGAAATCGGGCGGAGTCACTCCTTTCGGAAACAGGAGATTCCGCTTCGGCCACTGCTTTTCGAAGGTTTCCGCAAACGGATGAATGACCAGAACGCGCTGTCCCTTCAGCGCGGAAATCCAGGAGGGTTCGTAAAACAGCGCATCGTCGCCGATGCATGTCCAGGCGATCAGGGAAATGTCAGGATGATGGCGCATGACCAGTTCCTCGTCCCCCCGCCGTCCTGTGACCGCGAGCACGTCGGTCATTTCCAGAAGTTTCAGACTTTCCTCCGAGAACCGGTCGAACATGGCGTCTTCGGCGGGGAAGAATCCTGCATTGAAGCGCATCAGCTTCCGCGTGGAATCGGAATAGCCGTTTCCGGCAAGATGCTCCAGAATGGTCTGAAGTTCCACCCAGCCGAAGCGCGTGATCAGGCACGGCTTCTTCCCGCGGAGATACCCGGACACCACATCGGAGCCGGACTGGCTGAACCGGACCGGGTTGTTCCCGAATTTCCGCTTGACTCCGCGCAGTTTCGGATCGCTGATCCGGAGAGTATAATACAGATTGAGGAGCGGCCAGGGAATGAGGCTCCGCACTTTGTCTTTGAACAGAACTTGATTCATGCTTTTCCCGTCGAATGTTGAGTTTTCTGTCAGGCTGTGTCCCGGCAGCATGGCTGTCTTTCCGGTTCTTCGAATTCCCGGGAAAACGGTCCGTGTCCGGCATACGGCCTTCTGTCAATGACGGATACTGTAATGCTCCGCAGCGTTTTTTTCAACTCCGGCCTTTTTGATTTGTCATTTTTATCCGTTGGCGCAGGGAGAAAAATCTCGCGGGCAGGCAACTCAGGAGGAAAATGGTTCAGCCGTCCGGTTCCCTGATTCGCATGATGAAATCATGTGCCACTGTTCTGCGTGATGACTGATTCTGAATGCACATTTCCAAGGGGCTGCTCGCCCCTTGAACCCTCGGCAGGAGCACCCCCGCGCAAAA
>CAZHPP010000751.1:0-1660 GCA_964534535.1 uncultured Victivallales bacterium
TCAGCAGTCTCCGCGGAAACCGTCACCGCCTACAGAGACGGAAACGACCTCTTCGTCAGAAGCGCCTTCTCCGCAAAGGAAGACCTCGTCATCCAGTTTTTCCGCGTCGCCAATGAAAAGGCGTTCCTCGTCCCGAAGGATCAGCCGCTCCCCGGATGCGTCGGCAAAGGCCGCCTGATCCACGTCGGCGGAGACGAATATCCGGCTACGACCTTCGACAGTTTCGCCAACCTCAGCGGCAATCACGGCTCGATCTTCGCCCGGATGCTTGACGCGCCGTCCCACGGCCTGACCCAAAAGGACCTCGGCGGAAAAGTCACGGACAAAAGCGGAAACATCTACCGCATCATGCAGATTCCCGATTCCAGCCGGATTCTGATCCACCCCGAGGCGAAAGGAGACACGGTTCATCCGAAGTTTCCGCGCCATGCCTCCGAACCGCTGTTTTACGGCGGCAAAGCCTTTCCATTCCGGAAATCCGAGGTCGTCCAGATGTACCCGATGAACCGGATCACGGAATTTGAATTTCTGGCCGACGGAAAGACCCCGCTTCCGGACAGGAAGGAAGTCGTCTGCCGCTTCGTGGAATTCCGGTTCACGCATGACGTTGTCTCCCCCATCGCGGCCGTGGAATGGGCAGCCCGGAACCCCGGGAAGAAACTTTCTCCCGAATTCCAGGCGGAATGGCGCATGGTGTTCGTCAACACGCCGGAACTCCGGAAACGGCATGCGGACTATCTCGGACTGGATTCCCTGGCAACGTACCGGAACGTATTCCGGATCCAGCCGCGCGGCGCGATCGTCAATGACCGCAGGGCCACATATCATGTCCCGCTTTCCGGAATGCTTTCGCTCGACGTGATGTTCGTATGGAGCGGGGAGATCGCGCAGAAGAAAGACGTGGATTTTTATATCCCGAAGCTCAAGCCGCTGACCGCTCCCGGATATCAGGATGCGCCCCCCATGAAGTGCGATTTTTCCGCCGTTTTCCGGATGCCCGAGCCCATGCCCGTAAATTATGCCATACAGAAAAGCGACTGCATCGACCCGCAGGACCCGCCGGACCGGTACATCCGGATTTCCGGAAACGGAACGCGCGAGCTCGGAATCGCGCTCGGCTATTCGCTGTTCCTGGGCTGCACCGCAAAGGAACGCCGCGGCGCGGACCGGGATTCGCTTTACCTGCTCTGGCATACGAAAAAAATCTATCCGTATGCGTATCATCTCCGGAATGTGAAGCCCGGAACCTCCGTGGAGACGGTCGCATACAAGCAGTATTTCAACCCGGCGCTCGAACCGGACGCCACAGATTTCTACATCAACGCGCAGGGGGACAGCACGGTCGTCTGCATGGATTTCCACAAAAGCCTTTCCGGAAAGAAAATCGTCCTGCCGGAGGAACTGAAGGGGAAATCCTGTTCCGTGCTCGAAAAGACGCCGTCCGTGAATTTCAGTCTGGACGGCAATCTCCTCACGCTCGACGTGAAGAACAATTACGGATATCTGGTCCTGCGGATGAAATGACTCCGCGCTACATGTTGGATACCGGGTCCACGTCCGCGTAAAGCTCGACTCCCGCCGGGCGTTCGTTCGCGAATTCGTACCGCAGGATCTGCTTGAGCGGCAGCAGGTCAATCCCCTCATGAAGGTCGATGATAAA
>CAZHPP010000752.1:0-1657 GCA_964534535.1 uncultured Victivallales bacterium
TTCCCCGACGGCTGGAACATCCTGATCCGCTGGCTCCGCGAGCGCGGCTACCGTGTGCTGGACATCGACCGCGACCATTCGCTCCGCTTCGCCGGAAAGGAATATTCCATTCCGTCGGAGGCGGAGGACTTCACCGGATATTTCCCGATCCAGGACCGCATCAATCTTCTGGAGCACGCAGAGTTCTTCATCGGACTTCCGAGCGGACTTTCCTGGCTTGCGTGGAATCTTGACCTGCCGGTCGTGATGCTTTCCGGATTCACCATGCCGAACTGCGAATTCCCCACGCCTTACCGCGTGACCAATTACCTGAAGTGCCACGGCTGCTGGAACGATTCCAACCTGTTCTTCGACCAGATGGTGCCCGTCTGGTGCCCCCGTCACGTCGGGACCGACCGCGAAATCGAATGCACCAAGTCGATCACGCCCAAGATGGTGCAGGAGACGATTGCCCGGATCCCCGTCTTCCAGAACCATCTCGCAGAACTCCTTTCCAGACATTCCGGCAGCCCGGAACAGAAAGGAGTCTGACCCATGAAGAACGGCGTGCTTTCTGCTCCCCTCGGAATCCGTGCGGACTTCCATGAAGGGGCGCGCGTCCTCTTTCCTGCGGGGAACCGCAAATTCCATCTCCGGATTTCCTCCATGATTACGGGCGAGTCCGTCTTTGACTGCGAAGTTCAGGAAAATCCAGGCCACTCCTCCGAATTCAAGACCCGCCAGACCTACTGCATTCCCTGGGAAATCGAAATCACGCAGAACGGCGGAACCGTTTTCCTTCACCGGTTCAATCCGGTCGGGAAGGACATCTGCATCAACATGCTTCCCGGCGCGATGGGGGACATGATCGCATGGCTTCCAGCGGCGCTCAGTTTCCGTCATGATTTCAGCTGCCGGATCACGGTCCTGATGAAGGAGGAATACATCCAGCTGTTCGAGAGTGCGCATCCCGAACTCCGATTCATTCCGCAGGAAAAATATCGGGCGGACGAATTTTACGCCGTGTATCCCGTCGGCGTGTGGGGCTACGGCGATTTCGACCACAACCCGACCGATTTCCAGAAGGACAATCTGATTGATCATGCGGACAACATCCTCGGCGTGCATTCGAAGCGCAGACCGCCCGAACTCGCACCCGCGCAGAGCGACTGCGCCGCCGAGTACGGCAAATACGTCTGCATTGCAGCCCGCGCTTCCCGGAAGATGAAGCAGTGGAACTGCGAAGGCGGATGGGAAAAAGTCACGGAATTCCTGAAGAAAAACGGATTCCGCGTGTTCTGCATCGATGCCGACAGCCAGGCCATGCCCGCCAATGCCGAGGATTTCACCGGAAAGCTTCCGCTCCGCCAGCGGATCGACCTGATCCGCGGATGCGCTTTCATGATCGGACTGGGCTCCGGGCTCAGCTGGATCGCATGGGCCTGCGGAAAACCGGTCGTGATGATTTCCGGCTTTTCCGAGGAGTGGACGGAATTTCCGACGCCGTACCGCATCATCAATAAAACCGTCTGCCACGGCTGTTTCAATCATGGCGACATGCGTTTCAACGACTTCGACCGCTGTCCGGAAAGCAAGAATTTTGAATGCACCCGTGCCATTCCGCCGGAAAGCGTGATCGAGGCTGTCCGGAGAATTCCGGCCTTCCAGAATGCGGCCG
>CAZHPP010000753.1:0-1650 GCA_964534535.1 uncultured Victivallales bacterium
AGCTCGTCGGAAGTGGAGCGTCGACATGGATCGCACGGTGTGGAACACGATATCACCTCAGTCGGAGAAAAGATATCATGACTTCTTGAAGTGCAGAACCTGAAAAACACAATCCCGTTTTCTTCCGCCTGCGCTACTCCGCAAAGATCAGCAGCAGTCCGGCAAGTGCGCCGAGCGCATAGCCAAGCAGCTGAATCACCGTCAGATTGTTGTCCGCCGCCCGCAGGATCATGCGATGCAGTTCCCCCACGTCCATATTGGAAACGGAATTCTCGATCTTGCCGGGCAGATCCAGCTTCAGGATGATTGAGTCTTTTTCATGTTTCAGCCGATGCAGGATGAACGATTGAACCAGCGGCAGAAGTTTATGCTCGACAGTGTCCCAGAATTCATCTCTGCGCAGCCAGGAATCCACCATTCCGGGGATGTGCGTGGTGAGATACTCTCTGACGAATGCTTCGGCTTTTTCCCTGTTTTCGCTCAAAAATGCGCCCAGTTTTTCCGCAGCCTCCGGCGATTTCAGATAACGCTGCAGTTTCAGGGTCAGGGAGACCAGTTCACCGGCGATGGCGTCCCGCGTCGTTTCCTCGCCCAATTTCTCCTCGATCTGATCCCCGATGCGGTCCCAGTTGAGCCAGTCCACCATTTTTCCGGCAAATTCGTCGGCACTGAACAGGCCGGACAGAACGGGATGTTCCGCATGGACGTAGGCCTGCACTCCGGTACGGACGTTGTTCCTGACGGCGGCGGTGATTTCCGGCGCTCGCGCCTGCAATTCGTCGGTAATTGCTCCCGCGATGAATTTGCGGTTGGCGTCGTTTCCAAGATACTTCATCACCACGGCGTCGTAGAGGTCCCCGAGTTTTTCCTGCGTCAGATTCTCCCGGATAGCCGTTTTCAAAGCATCTTCGATATACGGGATCAGAATTGCCGCAATGCTGCCGCTGTATTTCTTCAGAAACACATTGACCTTGCTCCGGATATCTTCGAGCAGTTCCGGATTCTGAAGATAATCCCGCACAAGGATGCCGAGCTGATCGGCAAGTTCATCCGGCTTGAGAAGATATTCCGGAATGACGATTCCGAGTTCGCGGCCCATTCTTGCCCTGTTGCGCGGAATGACGCCCTGAATGAAGCCCCAGTGTTTTTCATATGGCTTGAACAGCAGCCAGATGGCGATCCAGTTGGTAAGATAGCCGACTGCCCCGGCGGTCAGGATCGGCACGGCCCAGGTCTGGAACCAGTCCGGCGGGCAGCAGCAGCCCGCATGGCGGCAGCCCGCAAGCACAATCAGGGCGGCAATTGTCGCCCAGCTGAGATATTTGACAATCTGATCCAGTGTTTTCATGTGCAATCAGTCTTTTCGCAGAATAATCAGTTCGTGAACGGCGCGGCTCATGGCGGTATACATGCCGTGCCTGTCGCTCCAGCGCGGGTCGGCTTCGTCCACATCATAGAGGATGACGACTTTTGCTTCACAGCCCTTGTATTTCATGTAGGTGTAGTAGGAAACTTCCATTTTCCCGAGCATGGCTTCGCGCGGAACGATGTGGAACCGCCCGACGTCCGCGGCCGCCCCGATGGAAGTATGCTCCAAGGAGTGCGCACCGAGAATCACGATGTCCTGAAGCGGAATTTCTTCCGTCATCA
>CAZHPP010000754.1:0-1632 GCA_964534535.1 uncultured Victivallales bacterium
TCTGCTCTTTTTCCATCTATCCAAAAATTAAATGTTTATACTCTGTCCCTTCTTTTTAAACGGCATCCTCGCCTTCATTTCCACATCCGGAAACCGTACATTATCCGGTCGTGTAACCAGCAGCGAAACAATCCGTTCCTGCTCCTTTGTCAATGGCGCGCGCATCAATTGCAGGTTTCTAAGCCGGTTGAAGTTTCTCAGTGTCGGTGCCATGTCGCAGCATTTCGTACAAATCCCGTATCGCAATATATCCGGCGAGGCGGTCTTGTAGTCCCCGATCTCCATCCGGTATTTCGCATCCAATGGTGCCACCTCATGAAATCTCAGTTCCTCCGGTTTTCGTTTTCCGTCGAAAAAGTGCCCGGTCAAATCGTTCAGAAACTCTTCCAGAACCTTGTCCCCTTTATCACTTTTTCCCAACAGCAGTACTTTCTGTCCGTATTCCACCGCCGTACACGTAGGAAACGCCGCCAGTCCGTTCCTTATCACGTCGCCATCCATTCCGAACCGGTGTCCCAGCCGCTTGTAATCCTCATTCTCCATCAGAGTCGTGTGTGTTGCAGATGCAGAGAGTTGAACGATACCCCTTTCCTCGCAAAAAGCCGCATCCCGCAATCTTACCACCCCCGACGGGTGAACCTTCTCCCGTTCCAGTACCGGACACAGCCGTTCAAGGTAATCCGTATTGTCCGTTCCGAGTATGGGGGGAATCATGGATTTGTTCCTGAAGTCGAAACGGAACATTCAATGGTCGGGAATAAACTCCCTGCCAGCGGCATGAAACCCCACATTGTTACTGATATAACGGGCGAAACCCTCTTCGCCCTGTCCCCGCATACTCAGATACACGGGCCGGTAGAAAGCGTCCAGTGTCATGTACAGACTGCCGCTTTCCATTCTGTCTGCATTCATCTTCTTTTCCATAAATATGTCTATATGATTAGTTGTTTCTTTTCTTTCTTCTGTGGAGTGACCGGAGGCACATGTTTGGCGGTCTGCCTGCCTTTGCGCTCCTCTTTTTCCAGCTTTCCGTCGGGAAGGTTGTTTTCCGAATGACTATACGGCGTCAGCTCCGATGTCTCTACTTTTTCGGTGTTCCGGTTTATCCGTCCACCCAGCTTGAACTGTCCGTCCGTGATATGAAATTCAGCTTGCAGGATGTCATGTGCCATCGCCTTCGCATCCGTCTGCAAGGCCGCATAGCCGAAGTCATGTGCCGAGAGCGGTGCTTCCCGTCTCGCTTTGATGCAGTCTCCCAGCTTTTCCGCCAGTTCCCTGAACTCATACTCATAACTGAACGGATGGAAATAATCTGCCGCCACATGACCCGCATATCCGTTTTCCGAGATATACAGCAGTGCCGCCACGTCATAATTGCGGGGAGAGATGCCCAGATTGAAGTCCTTTGTCAGACGATCAAAGTTATTGAAGTCGGGACGTAAGTCATACTTGCCCGTACAGACGGCACCTACCAACATCTCTTGCCCCACCATTTTGTCGGGAGTGAAACTGCACACCGACCTCTTCAGTTGCGCATGGTCACTGCGTAAATCCGCTTTCGATAACTTGTCAATGCAGTTGTCCGCCAGTTCCGCCATTGGTCGCATGGGAATTTCAATCTCGTACAATTTC
>CAZHPP010000755.1:0-1630 GCA_964534535.1 uncultured Victivallales bacterium
CCGAAACACTGAAAAAGTTGACCGGTCACGACCTCATCGAAGCGGAGTTCAAGGGGGCGAACAAGCGCGGCCGGATGAAAGGCGTGTTCAACGCGGTCATCACCTCGAACAACCGGCTTCGCGTCCGTCTCGACGGCGACGAGGAGGCCTGGCGGCGGCGTTTGATCCTGGCACGGTTCACAAATCCGCCGGTTGAAAGGCGGCTGGTCGATTTCGCCGGAATTCTGTTGCGCGAGGAAGGATCAGGCATTCTCAACTGGATGGTTCACGGGGCGGTCGAGGCGCTGGCCGATTTTCGTGAATATGGCAAAATCCTCGTGCCGGATTCCATTCAAAATGATGCGGACGAGTTGCTTTACGAATCCAATTCGCTGAACAACTTCCTGTCCGAACGGGTGGTTGCCGCACCGGGACGCGATGTCACGACCCAGGAATTGCAGAATGCATATATCGGTTTCTGCAACATCAGCAATCTGCCTGCTATCGGATTGCGGGAGGTTTCGAATCGGTTGGGTGTCTTGATGAAGGATAAATTCGGCGGCATTTATTCGCGCACTCTGGTGAGAGGGTTCGGCACGGCTCGCGGTTACCGCAATGTCGAGCTGATTAATGCCTGAAAATAAACCAGCATGACGGATGTGACGGAACTTTTCATCTTCTTATATCACGTGAGGGTAGTAATGGTATATATCATTATTATTGTGTGTATATAAATAAATGGGAAACATCCGTCATATCCGTCAGCGAAAGAGAAAATCATGATTCGACGAATCAAATTCATCGCCGGCCTGTTCAAAATCCATCGCAAGAGTCTTCTTGCCGAATCAGCGGATGTTGAGAAGGAGACGCGGGAGCCTATGACCGCGGCATTGACCGTTCCACAAGTCATCTCAATGCTTGCCGTCAAACCTCACCGCAAGCCCAAACCAGATGAGCCGCTGGCGTTCTGCGCCGACTGTTACGACTGGACGCCCATGAAATGGCTGCCAGCCAAGGAACGCGGCAGGAAAGCCGAGACATGGTTTCAGTGCGAATATTGCGGCAATCGCAGATTGACGCTGCGGTATCTGTCTTTTGGATAGTATGTTGTACAAAATATTCCGGTTTTGCGTGTGGCGTTTGCCACGGGTCCTCCTGACGGTTGTTTACTCCCGAGGGCGGCGGAAGGAGTCGAGCTAATAAGCACAGTTTCTCAAGCGGTCCGAAATGCCACAGAACGCCACCAGTCGCTCGGAAACGGGCGCGGGACGCGCGAAGATTGGCAAATGGAACGCCGCAGGGTCGGATGCTCAGCCTCCGCACAGGAGGGCGCAGGGTATCACCACGGGTCCTCCGGACGGTTTTTTACTTCAGAGGGCGGCGGAAGGAGTCGGCATTATAAGCACACTTGCTTGCACCTGATAAAAAAATACTATATGTTGTTCTTAAAGGTGTTATGGAGTTAGGAATTCGTCATAATTCTCTGGGTTTATCACTGTGAATTTCGCCTTCGGATAAGCGTTGGCGAATGCTGCCGGAAGCTTTGCTTTAATTGCGGGATTTGATTTGAATTCCCAGGCGGATAGCCCTTCTACGCTTTCTTCCAGATAGTCGATTTCACGTTGCTCGGTCGTTCGCCAGAAATAACGGC
>CAZHPP010000756.1:0-1627 GCA_964534535.1 uncultured Victivallales bacterium
AGCCCTGCACCCTGCGCAAAAAAATATTTTTTTGCGCTTGTTTTTTGTCGATCACCGGCGCCGGATTCCTGGAAAAGACAGGGAAATGACTTCCGGAACGGTCAGCCGCGCGTCGGAATCCCGCCTTCGGATTTGATTTCGGCAAGCTCGTCCTCGTAGGCAAGCCCGGTGAAATCGTTCTTGCGGAGCCAGTCGTGGATGCTGCGCTCGGAGATGGGCAGTCCGGCGGAACGGGCATTCCAGAGCTGGACGACTTCGTTCGTGGAAACGGCGGAATCGGAGAAGTCCAGATTCGGTTTGAAAAGGACTTTTTCCGGATCGGCGGAACACCATTCGGCGGCGGTCTTGAGAAGGTCCGTCATGCCGGTGCCGGCGGCGGAAGCGACCGTCCGCAGCAGGGAGGTCCGCACGGTCAGACGGGTCTTGAGGGCCGTGCCGGAATCGCCGTTTTCCTCCAGAAGAACGCCCATGCTCCGCGCCATGGCGTGAAGGTCGTTCTGCGCCGCACGCATTTCGCCCAGACCGGAGCCGGAGATTTCAAGGAACGAACCGGAGGCGTCGGGAGATTCGGTATGGATGTAGTTTCCGGCTCCGGTCATGGGCGGGTCGTCGAGCGGGAAGCCCTTGAGGAACAGCGTGGCCTGCCCCTGCATGTAGAGGGCATGGCGGTAGTCGGCTTCGCCGCGGTAGACGGCAAGGCAGATGTTGGCAAGCGGCAGCAGCGGCGGACGTCCGACTTCGGACGTGTTGTCCGACGCATTGAAGAAGGTGAACGGGATTTTTTCGAGGCGTTTCCCGTTCACGCAGGGGAAGCTGGACTCGGGCTGTTCGGCGCGGAAGTCGAAGGCGGCATACTCCTCCGGCGTGAGGGAGAGGGAATAGTATCCGCGGGCGGGGTCCAGCGCGCAGAGCCGGAGCATGGGCCGGAACACGCGGGATTTGGAAACGGGATCGAAGGCGTCGCCGGATTCGTCGAGGACCAGAAAGTCGAATCCTTCGGAACCGGGCAGGGCGCCCCAGTCGAGGATGCGGTGGGCCGGGTAGACGGCGGCGCGGGGCGCGGCCTTGGCTCCGGACTCCTGCGGGTCGAGCAGGACGCCGCAGCGGCCGTAGGCGAGCTGAAGGAAACTGATTCTTGCAAGGGCCGCCGAGAGCGGTTCGTTTTCGACGGAGAAATTCTGTTCGAGGGAAGCAAGTTCGGGCGGCAGTTCGACTGCCTCGGGCGGTTCGCGGTGGAGGATCCCGATCATGGAAATGATCGTGGAGGCGAAGTAGTTGAAGTAGTTTGCGCGGGATTTGTAGGCTTCATAGCGGCGGATTCCGTAGACGGGGTCGGCCATCTGGCCTTCGGTTCGGGGCAGATAGAGTTCGCCGCGGCGTTTGACGGCGCGTTCGCCGGAAAAGCAGTCGCTGCAGAGGATCCAGTCTTCGAGGGCGGAATCGTACTGCGGGTTGGGGTTCAGAATGATTTTGCTGGGTTTCAAGGCATGTCTCCTTATATGTTTTGAAGCGGCGGGGCGTGTCAACCGGAGAAAAGTAAAAAAGCGCGGCTGCATCACCGCGGGACGATGCGGATATGCCTGCCAAAAGTATTTTCAGGCGTGCAGCAATGTATAAAAGTGGAAAA
>CAZHPP010000757.1:0-1624 GCA_964534535.1 uncultured Victivallales bacterium
ATTTTTTTCAAACACGCGACAGACAAAATCGTGAGCTTTACATGCCCTATCCGTGCGGTTTGATCCATATGGATATCGATACGGAAGCCCTCGACAATCTGCGTGTCGTTGTCAAATCCGTCTCCGCCATCCTTCCCGGAGGTTCGGAAATCAGCATGCCCGGAAACGCCGTTATTCCGCCGCTTGATCTGGCGGGAAAAATCCAAACCATGCAAGAGTCATTCATGGTTTATCTCGCATTGCCGTTTTATTCGGAAAATTCCGGCAATTTATGCGAAAGCGAATCCTCGGCGGAGAAACGCATGAATATCCCCGAAGAAGAAAAAATCCGCGACGAAAATACCGGCGGCAGTGAAATCGCCATGGTACTCAGCCGCCTGAATGTCCGGCTGACCACCGACATGGATGACAACACCGAACTGGATATGCTGCCGATTCTCCGGTTGCGCGTACAGACGCGCGACACGGCGGAAACAACGCTGGAAATCGACCGCAATTTTGTGCCGCCCTACGCTGTCATGGACGCGAGCTGCCCGCTGTTTTCCCGCTTGCTGGAATTGAATATTCAAATGAAACGCCGGAGGGACAAACTGCTCACGGATCTGACCGCGCTCGGTTATTCGCCGGAAATGTTTTCCGGATGCACCGGACACTCGATTCTCCAGCTCGCCATGCTGAACCGATATATCGGACGCTTCAGTTCGCTTTTCAATCCGGGACGTTCCACTCCATTTGAAATATACTTGGAACTGAGATCGTTTTTGGGCGAATTGGCGGCGCTTCAACCGCTGCGCGATCTGGAAACCGTGGCGGAATACAATCACTTCAATTTCGCGCCGCAATACAACGAATTGCTCATGAACATCCGCGCGTTGCTTCTTGCGGACGGGGAAACCGGATTCGTCCGGTTGAATTTTGAAGCGGATCAGGAAAAAAGATATTTACAGCTTCATCTTGAGGACAAACACATCTTTCAGGCGGACGAATACTATCTGGCGGTTCAATGCGAAGCGGATGCGAAGACGATTGTCGGAGCGGTCGAAAAAGGAAACAACTTCCGTTTGGTCAGCCCGCAATTCTTCGACAAACGGGTGCGTGGAGTCAAACTTACCGAAATGCGGTATCCACCGCGGTTCTTCCCGGCTTTGCCGAATACCGTCTGGTTCAAATTGGAAAGAGAAGACTCCGCGGAAGTCTGGCGTGATGTCTGCGAAAAAAGAATTGTCGTGCTTGACTGGTCGCGCACGGTATTCCCGAATCTTGAGGCGAGTTTGTTTATTATTCTTTCAGGAGAAGGAGGCGGTTTGAAATGAGTCGACTGGAACAAATCTGCCGTCCGCTGATTCATTCCGTCTGCGAATACTGGCAATTCGCCCACGCCGGGACGGAACTCAATCAGGAGGCTGTCACAAAGGATCTTCGCAATCAGCTTGCTGAAATCCGCTTGAAAACGGAGGACGATCCCATCCTGAAAAAGGAATTCGCAAAGATCGAACAGCCGCTGGTGTTTTTCATCGACTACACCATCAAAGAGGGTCCGTTCAAATTCAAAGGCGACTGGCAGGAAATCGCCCGTGATTACGATGAGCTCTCCGGAGATGAGAAGTTCTTTGATATGCTGAGC
>CAZHPP010000758.1:0-1619 GCA_964534535.1 uncultured Victivallales bacterium
GCGACCTTCAGGAGCTCCTCGAACAGAGCAAAGATGCCGGAATCGACATCTATACTCACAGCGAAATGCTCCCCGCGCATTATTACCCCGAACTCAAGAAGTATCCGCACCTTTACGGGAATTACGGCAGCGCGTGGCACCGCCAGAACATCGAATTTGCCTCGTTCAACGGTCCGATTCTGATGACCACGAACTGCATCACGCCGGTCCAGGAATCCTACCGGAACCGCATCTTCACGACCGGCATGGCCGGATACCCCGGAGTCCCGCACATTGCGGACCGCGTGCACGGGAAGCCGAAGGACTTTTCCGCGATCATCGCCCTGGCGAAGAAGTGTCCGCCCCCTGCCCCGCTGGAGGACGGCGAAATCGTCGGCGGATTCGCGCACGACCAGGTGCTCGCGCTGGCGGACAAGGTGGTTGCGGCCGTGAAGTCCGGCGCGATCCGGCGCTTCGTCGTGATGGCCGGATGCGACGGCCGGCACAAGACGCGCGACTATTACACCCAGGTCGCCGAAAAGCTCCCGCAGGGCACGGTGATCCTGACCGCCGGATGCGCCAAATACCGCTACATCAAGCTGAATCTCGGCGACATCGGCGGGATTCCGCGCGTGCTCGACGCCGGCCAGTGCAACGACTCTTACAGTCTTGCCGTGATCGCGCTCAAGCTCAAGGAGGCGTTCGGGCTGGACGACGTGAACAGACTGCCGCTCTCGTTCGACATCGCATGGTACGAGCAGAAGGCCGTGGCCGTGCTGCTCGCGCTGCTCGCGCTCGGATTCAAGAACATCCGTCTGGGGCCGACCCTTCCCGGATTTCTTTCCCCCGGAGTCGCAAAGATTCTGGCGGAAACCTTCGGGATCAAGGGCATCACGACGCCCGAACAGGACGTCGAGGCCATGATGGAAGGAAAATAAGCGTCCCCCCGGACGCAGAAAAGGTGGAAATCATGGACAAGATCACGCTCGCCGTGTTCGACACGAAACCCTACGACCGGAAGTTTTTTCAGGCCGCGAATGAAAAATTCGGATTCGACATCACGTTTTTCGAAACCCGCCTGACCCCGGCATCGGCAAAAATGGCGGAAGGCTTCAGCGCCGTTTCCGCATTTGTGAACGATGACGTCGGAGCCGCAACGGTCGACCGGCTCGTGAACGGCGGCGTGAAACTCCTCGCCATGCGCTGCGCCGGATACAACAACGTGAACCTCGCCGCCGCGAAGGGGAGACTTCCCGTGGCACGCGTCCCGGGATACTCCCCGCACGCGGTGGCCGAGTACGCGCTGACCCTGTTCCTGACGCTGAACCGTTCGACCCACCGCGCGTACAACCGCGTCCGGGAAGGCAATTTCTCCATCAACGGCCTGCTCGGATTCGACATCCAGGGGCGGACGTTCGGGATCGTCGGGACGGGGAAGATCGGGCTGGTCTTTGCGGGACTGCTCCAGGGATTCGGCGTGAATCTGCTCGCGTACGACCTCCACCCGAATTTCGCGGAAGCGGAACGGCTCCATATGAAATACGTCGACCCGGAAACGCTGTTCCGGAACTCGGACGTGATTTCGCTGCACTGTCCGCTCACTCTGGAAAACCGCCATCTCATCAATGCGGATACGATCG
>CAZHPP010000759.1:0-1616 GCA_964534535.1 uncultured Victivallales bacterium
AAATCCATCGGCGGCGTGATCGGCGCACCCTTCGAATGCCATAAACAGTTCAACAGCGTCCCCATCGACAAACTCTGGCCCGGCAAACTCTGGCCCAACGACGACCTCGACATCCAGGTCGTCTGGCTCGAGGCGCTCCAGGAAATCGGACTCGATCCCTCCAGCCTCGAACTCGCGAAGTTCTGGCAGGAACGCTGCTTCTACGTCTGCTGCGAATACGGCGTCTTCATCGACAACCTCGAACACGGAGTGAATCCGCCCCGTTCCGGACTCTGGAACAACGGCTGGTTCCAGGAATCCGAAGGCTGTCCCATCCGCAGCGAACTCTGGGGATTCATCGCCCCCGGCAATCCGAAACTCGCCGCTGAATACGCCTCGAAGGACGGCTGTCTCGACCACGGCGAAATCAGCCTCGGAATCGAAGAGTTCCTTTCCGCCGCCGCGGCCATGTCGTTCTTCTCCGATTCCATCGTCGAACTCATGGAGAGCACCTGCGCGCTCTTCCCCGAAGACAACTCCGCCGTGAAGATCTGGCGCGAGGTCAGGGAAATCTGCCGGGAATATCCGGACTGTCACGACGCCTGGCTCGCCCTCGTGCGCCGCTGCGGCCACCGCGACAGCACCCGCGCCCCCATCAACACGGCCTTCGCATTCATGGCGCTGATCCTCGGCGGAGACGACTTCAGGAAGATCATGCAGTGCTGCATCCAGTCCGGCTGGGACTGCGACTGCACCGCCGCAACCGCGGGTGCGCTCTTCGGAGCCGTCCATGGGCTTCAGGCAATCCCGGAGGAATACCGCTCGAAACTCGGGAAAAATCTGGTCTGCGCCGTCGAGATCAAGCACCAGTTCCAGCCTCTCGCCGACTTCGCCGCCGAAACCTGCGCGCTCGGCATCGAGCTCGCCGCCGTAAAAAATTCGAGCGTCAGGATCGAAGGCGCGCCCGAAGTGAAAATCCGGCCTCTCCGGAGTCCGGCCGTTTCCATTTCCGCGGAATACCCCGAAACGCCGGAACTGTTCCGCAAAAAGCCGACCAGAATCGAGCTCACGGTCTCCAATCCGACGGCGAAAGCCGTTTCCGGCGAACTGAAAATCGCATTGCCGGAACATGTCCTGCTGGAAACGGAGGACATTCGTCAGGGGCTGCTCGCCCCCGACACCTCCCGGCAGGACTCAAAGAGCCCTGCACCCTGCACAAAAAAATCAATACACGGCAAAAGACTTTCGATTGCGCCGCACGCCTCCGAAAGAGTCATGCTTTCCGTCCGAAGCGGTTCGGAAATCCTTGCCGACAAAAATCTCTTTCAGGCATCGTTCGGCGGCGCGGAACTGGAGTTCGGACTCTTCGGCACGAAGCACTGGCGCGTCTACGGGCCCTACTGGGATATGTGGGACAAGGAGAAAAACGCCGTCTGTCCGTACCAGAACGACACGTGCACATGCAATCCGGGAAACCTCCCGGAATTTGCGTCCGACGCCATGAACACGCACGTCCGGTTCAATCATGAATATCTGGACGAGGCGAGGCTCCTGCGGGAACCGATTCCGGAAGAAAAACCAACGGAGATCGAACGGGCGGAACGGAGTTTCTCCGCACGGGACCTCGACGGCTTTCA
>CAZHPP010000760.1:0-1609 GCA_964534535.1 uncultured Victivallales bacterium
AAGAAGCAGGCACAGCGGAAGGAAATCACGGAAGTTTCTGACTTTTCTTACGGGAAGGCGCTGGGAGTCGGCGTGTTTCAGTGCCTGGCGCTGATTCCCGGAGTTTCGCGTTCCGCCTCGACGATCATCGGCGGAATGGTTCTGGGAACGTCGCGTCCGCTTGCCGTGGAGTTTTCGTTTTTCCTGGCGATTCCCACAATGGTGGCGGCTTCGGGGTATTCGCTTCTGAAGCACGGCGCCGCGCTTGCGCCCCGGGAATGGACCGCCGTGGCAATCGGGTTCATCGTCTCGTTCTTCGTTTCGTGGGGGATTGTTGCATTTTTCATGAGATACATCCGCACGAATAATTTCAACGTGTTCGGCTGGTACCGGATCGGTCTTGGGGCTGTGCTCGCGGTCTGGGTCCTTGTAAAAACAGGAGTAATCTGACCATGGAACTTTCCGACGTCTGCAAGGCGGCGAAATACGATTCCGCCGCAAAGGAAATTCTGGAAAAATCGGGCTGGGATGAAAGCATGAGACATTTTCCCGGGGGAACGCCGTTCTTTCTGGAAAAAAACTTTTTGGAAAAGTACGCTCCGCTTTCCGGCATGGAAAGTTCTCTGCTTCCTGAGCTCGAACGCGCTGCGGAAAAGACGGCGGCCTCGCCGGAAATGTCCATGCTCGCGTGGCATATCCACTATGCGCTGTTTGAAGCGTCGCCGATCTGTTCCATTGCCGGACTTCCGCATCCGGAAGGATTTTTCGGAAAGGACGCGGGACTTTTCAATCTTCTGTGCGTCATCAGTTCGTTTCCGCTGGTGGAAAAGACATTCACCAGACTGGGACTGCCCCCGGCATGTTTTCACGACCAGTGCAAGTGGGTCGGCGGAACCATCGGAATCTACAAAGAGACTCACGGGGGGTATCCCGGACACAATCTCCAGCAGACTTACTGGATGCGTCTTGCCATTGACGGACAGCTGTTCCGTCTGGGGCGGTTCGAGTATCAGGTTTCCGGAATTCCTCCGTGGTGTCCGCTGATTTTCTTTGAGCCGAGAACGGGGGAAACGAAGGCGCTGGCGCTTCCGGGAACGAAGTTCGACAAAACCGGAAACGTCCTGAACGACGGCGATTCCGCGACGCGGTTCACCGCGTTTTTCCATGACATCGGCGGAAATTATTCCGGAATCGAGCTGAAACCCGACGGCTCGGCCGATCCGGCGCATCCTGTCACACTGCCGCGGACCGACTGGGTTCCGCTGCTTTCGCAGAGCGACCTTGTCCTGAACATCCACATTCCTTCCGGCGGAGGCATGACGCCCAAGGCCGTGACGGAATCGCTGAATCTGGCGGTCGGATTCTTCCCGCGTTATTTTAAACGCGAAGTGAAACTTTTCCTCTGCAATTCCTGGATCATGAATCCGGAGTGGCAGAAGCTCCTGCCCGACTCGAATCTGGCAAGATTCCAGAAGCGCGGAAGCGTTTCCCAGGGGCAGCCGTTCAATGGCCGCTGCGGGCTGTTCTTCATCTTCGGGACGGACAAAGGCGACCCGCTGACGTACAAGGCGGACAATTCCGTGCGGCGCGCCATGCTTTCGGTGCTGAAGGAAGGGCGTCCGCTCCGGGG
>CAZHPP010000761.1:0-1609 GCA_964534535.1 uncultured Victivallales bacterium
ACGACTGATGTTAATCCATTTTCAATGGGCTGCCCGCCCCTTGAACCCTCGGCATGACTCAATGAGCCCTGCACCCCTGCGCAAAAAATGAATTTTTTGCGCTCGTTTCTTCGTCGACCCGCCCCCAAAAAGCGCATGTAACGCTTGCACAAAGGTCAAGATTCCACATCTCTTTTCCGGGGATTTCCCACTCCCAAGGTTGTTTTTGCGGAAAGACGCTATAAATTAGGACTTTCCATCGAACAGGCAAAGGATGCGGGGCGGAATCTCCATGAACAAAGTCAAGGTCATCATCATCGGCGGGGGCGGCAGAGGCACCATTTACGCCCAGCACATCCGCGAACTCTCGAACAAGGTCGAAGTCGTCGGAATCGCCGAACCCAGGGACTTCTTCCGCAATCGGATCGCAGACGCCCACAGCGTCCCGCAGGAAAACCGCTTTCTCGACTGGCACGACATCCTGAAACGCGAAAAATTCGCCGACGCCGTCATCATCACCACGCAGGACCGCATGCATGTGGAACCGGCCGTGGCGTTCGCCGCAAAAAAATACCACATCCTGATCGAAAAACCGCTCGCGCCCGACATCGAAGGCTGCCGGAAAATCGTCCGCTCCGCCCGCGAAAACGGCATCATCATGGCCGTCTGCCACGTTCTGCGGTACACGAACTACACGCGCAAGCTCAAGGAGCTCATCGACTCCGGGGCGATCGGAACCGTGATGTCCGTCCAGCATCTGGAGCCCGTGGGCCACTGGAGATTCGCGCACTCCTACGTGCGCGGAAACTGGCGGCGGGAAGAAACCTCGTCCTCGGTCCTGCTGGCGAAATCAATCCACGACCTCGACTGGATCCGCTATATCGTCAATTCCAGATGCACGAACATTTCGTCCTTCGGTTCGCTGATGTTCTTCACACATGCGAACAGGCCCGCCGGAGCGGCGGACCGCTGTCTCGACTGCAAGCTCGAGCCGCAGTGCCCCTATTCCGCCCCGCGCTTCTACATCGAACGGATCCGTTCGCACAAGATCGGAGCCTATGTCGAAGCCGTCGAAGGCGGCGCGACCGAGGAATCCATGCTCGAATCCCTCAAGACCAGCCCCTACAGCCGCTGCGTGTTCGCATGCGACAATGACGTTGCCGACCATCAGGTCGTGAACATGGAATTCGAAAACAGGGCCACGGCCGTCTTCACGCTCGCCGGCTGTTCGAAATACGGCGACCGCCGCACCACGGTGTTCGGCTCGCTCGGGGAACTCCGCGGCGACGGCGAAACGCTCACCTGCTATTCCTATCTCACAGGGAAGACGGAAGAAATTCCGATTCCGCGCTTCATTTCCACGGACCATCACGGCGGTGGAGACTTCAACCTGCTGGAAAGTTTCGTGGACGCCATCCGCTCCGGGGATACTTCCGGGATCGTCACGGGTCCCGAAATCTCGCTCGAAACGCATCTCATGTGCTTCGCCGCGGAAATCGCCCGTCACGAAAACCGGATCGTTTCCATGAAAGAGATCCTCTGACCCTTTTTCAGCGGAATCCGGTTCTGTGTTTCATGATGAATGATTCCCCCGGAAATTCCAAGGGGCTGCTCGCCCCTTCCCCCTCGG
>CAZHPP010000762.1:0-1605 GCA_964534535.1 uncultured Victivallales bacterium
CGGCAGTTCTCATGCGTGATGAGATTGTAGGCCTCATCGGAAAGTTTTCCTGAACTGTGCCATTCGCCGAGCAGCGGAATCTGTCCGGGGATGGGCTCGTCTTCGCCGGTGAACCGGTCGGTTCCGAAAAAGATTTTGCGCTTGAATCTTTCCAGGAAGACGAGTGCGTGCGCTTCGTCGCGCTGAAGGGCGAAGCAGCCGCTTCCGGCGGAGATGTCAAACCCGATATTCGGATATTTTTCCGCGAGATGCCAGAGTGCGCCTTCCTCTGCATATGGGGTCCTTCCATAGCCTTCCCGGTTTTCCTCCGTGACATCGGCGCCGATTTCACTCCAGAACGCGGCGGAATGACCGATGAAGACGGTGTTGGGAAACTTGGCCAGCATTGACTCGAGTCCGGGGAAATGCAGGCGGTCTGTCACCCCGTAGGATGTTCCGCCCGGGCGCTGGAAATGAAAAATCAGGGGCATTTTCATTTCTCCCGCGATTGCGTAAAGCGCCTGATACCGCGGATCGTCGACGGGGATTGCTGCGCAGACTTCGCCGACCCCGAGCGCGCCGAGTTCGCGGTACGCGGTCAGCAGTTTGCGGATTCCGTTTTCCCTGTAGAACAGCAGGGTGCGCGGGTCGATGCAGCAGAAAGGAATCAGCCGGTCGGGGTGCTTCCCCGCTTCGGAAAGCACTTCCTGACTTTTTGCAACGCCGTAAAAGTCTGCCACTTCTGCATCGCTCAGAGGAAGGACGACGGACCGGTCGATTCCTTCCCTGTCCATTCGCCTCAGCAGGACGCCCGTATCGAACGGGGTGCGGGAAAGCATGGCTTTCGCGAACTGGGGAAATCCGTTGTATGTGATGTGGGAATGAATGTCAATCAGCATGTCTGAAGACCTCCTTTATTTCTGTTCTTCAATGCGGATGTCATCGAACCAGACTTCGCCGGAAGAGAACCACAGCCACAGACCTATGGTGGATTTCGGGGCATGATCGCCGGCATTGGTCCTGGGGCCGGCAGTGAAGTCGAAAACGAGGCGGTGCCATGGAGTCGTTCCTCTGACGGGCTGAGGCGGCAGCTTCATCGGGCTGTCATGCACCAGCCACATGCCGGCTCCGCACTGGTCTTTTGCGGGTACGACCTTCTCCGTGCGGATCCATGCGCTCAGCCGGTATTTCACATTCGGCTTCAGCGATTTCAGCCGGAGTCCCGCCTGAACGGAACATTTTGGATTTCCGGTAAAGTGAAGGCTTTGACCGCCGGTCATGAAAATGCGGTTGTCAAGAGAATAGAGCGTACCGAACTTTTCGCGGTCCGGGTTGTGAAAATTCCAGTTTCCGCGGATGTATGTGTTCGTGATCGTTCCGGAGAAGCTGCCGTTGTCAACCAGGTTCGGATCGGGGGTAAAGTAAAGTTTCCCGTATTTGTCGACTTCCTGGAAACTCAGTCCCGGAGCCGGACTCCATGCGCTCCAGTCGCCGGGACCATATTTGAATCCGCGGTTTCTGGTGAAGTTGACCGGAACGGCGCCGACGGCGAAATTTCCGAGCGTTTTTTTCGGAATGACGGCTTCGACGGTCCATCCGAGGGGGGACTGCGCCGCGGCAAGTCTG
>CAZHPP010000763.1:0-1597 GCA_964534535.1 uncultured Victivallales bacterium
AGCTCATTGATTTCAGGTCCGAAACAGAAATTTTTCCCAAAACGTTTTCCCTGATATTTGGCATAAAAACGGATCCAATACCGCTTCAACAACTCCTTGGCGCCGTCCCGGGTCAGTATGCCGGCCTCCAGGTCATGCCGGTAAAAGGGGAAGAAATCCCGGTCAAAGCGTCCCATGGAACGGACGGCGACCATTCCGTTCTCAATGAGTTCGTGGAGAAAATAGGTCAACTGGAACGCTTCCCGCAAGGTTTCGGGTTTCCGCTCCGAAATGGAAATCATCGCCTGATTTCCGGAAACTTCGCCCAAACGGCGCGCCAGCGTAACTGCTCCTTCGCAGGCCAGGACGCAGGCACGGTAAAAATGATTGGATCCACCTTGTTCTGCTCTTTTCAGAAGTCCCGGCAACCCCAGTTTCAACACCGCGTTCCAGTCCGGAGCGACGTGGCTGACATCCACCATATAGCCGATGCCGTTCTCCAGATCCATCCGTCCCAGCATTCCGTCGCCGTGGAATTCCCGGTCCCAGATTCCTTTTCCGCGGGAAAAAAACTGACGCGCGAAAATATCATTGTGTTCCACCAAACCGCAAAATACATGCCCGGGTTCCGGAAAAATCCTCGCTTTGCAACAGATTTCATGCATCAGCCACGCATGGGTCAGAATATAAGGCTCATCCGGATTCTGCCGACAATGCTGTCTGAATCCGTTTTCCAGTTCTTCCGGAGAAATACCGGATCCCGGATCAAAGACGCAAGCCTCATAGATTTTTTCCAGGTCGGGCCGATCCTCGTCAAATTTTTTCATCGCCAAACTCCATACCGGTTTGCATTCTTATAAAGTATAGTGTATCTTAATCCTGAAATCAATATAAAAACAAGACGTTTAGTTTATACTTTTATGACAGATGTCAAAATCAGGGCGTCGACGTTCCATCTTGCGAATCTCATGAGACTCGAGATTTTTCACTTTGCATCAGGTATTTATTCAGATGGAACCAGTCTTTTCCATAACAGGGTGGTCAACCGGTTGTTTCTTATCCTCGACTGTCCGCCGGACGACGCCAGCATTCTGGAAGACCGCAATGAAACCATCGCGCTGAAAAAAGGAAATGTTTTTCTGATTCCCGCATTCCATTCTTCCCGATGGGTTTTGACAGACAAACTCCGTTTTATTTCCATTCACTTCAAAGCGGAATATACCACGGGGATTGATTTATTTTCTTATTCCAAGCAGATTTACAGAATAAAAAATGAATCCATCCTCGAGGACATGAAACGGATTTGGAACCAGCCGGATGATTTTCTTGCGGCGGCGCAATTGAAAGCGGTCTGTTATGAGGCCTGCGCCTGCCTCTTCCAGCAATTTTCTTCTTTTGAACTGAATCTTGTAACTCGTTTTGAACGCTTCAAGGTCATTGTGGATTATGTGGAAAATCATGGTTCGGCCCAGACGACGGTCGCGGTGCTGGCGGACTTGATGAAGATGCGTCCGGATATTTTTTCGCGAAAATTCACGCACGAGACGGAGTTGACTCCCAAACAGTTTCTTCTGCGGTCGCTGATAAGAAAAGCGACCGAACTCATGGCACGGGGAAA
>CAZHPP010000764.1:0-1593 GCA_964534535.1 uncultured Victivallales bacterium
GATTCCCGATCCGTCTGGAATTCGTGGCCCGCGCCCGCCGCGAGCTCGTCTTCATCGACCACAAGGAGGAGACGAAGCCCAACCGCTTCGGCCGCACCAAACGGGTCCGCACGCGCAAGACCACCGTCTATCTGAAGCCCGGTTCCAAAAAGCGCGGACACCGCAAATGAGGAACGGCTGGCTCCTTGCGTCCGATTCCGCGCTCGGAAACGAGTGCGCCGTCTCGTTCTGCAGGGCGTCCGGCCACGGCGGACAGAAGGTCAACAAGACTTCGAGCGCCGTCCGGCTCGTGCACCGGCCCACAGGAATCGAGGCGCGTTCCTCCGAAAGCCGGAGCCAGCTTGAAAACCGCAAGCACGCGTTCTCCCGTCTGCGCATGGAAATCGCGTTCCGGGTTCGGGAGACTCCCGACCCCGCATTCCGGATCGAACCGCCCGCCTCGGTCCATGGAAATTCCTATCCGCTGTGGGCGGCCTGCGTGCTTGATTTCTTCGAGGCGAACGGCTGGAAACTTTCCGAATCCGCTGCCGCGCTCGGAGTCAGCGGGTCTCGTCTGGCGCGCCTTGTCTTCCGCGATCCTGCGCTCTGGCGCACGGTCCTGGAACGCCGCGCCGCGATCGGGCTTTCCCCGCTCGGAACTCCGGAGTGATCCCGCATGAAAATCGTTGAAACAGTCGAAGTCCTTCCCGAAAAACTTCCGCCGTCCCCGCTGGATTTCCTGCGGGAATGCGCCGCCGCTTCCGCCGGAATCGCTCCCGGTTCCGTCCGCAGCGCCTCCATCCTGAAGCGGAGTCTGGACGCCCGCAGGAAACCGCTCGTCAAACTGATCTTCAAGGTCGTGCTTGAGCTGGAGGAGGGCGCACGCCCCCTGCGCGGCGACCCGTTCGACCCCGTGCCGTGCCACGAGTTTCCGAGCCCGCGTCCCGGCGCGGCGAAAAATCCGCTCGTCGTCGGAGCGGGTCCCGCCGGACTCTTTGCCGCGCTCGTGCTTGCCGAGGCCGGACTCGATCCCGTCGTCATTGAGCGGGGAGCCGACGTTTCCCGGCGGAAGACCGACATCGATTCCTTTTTCCGCACCCGGACCGTGAATCCGGAAAGCAACATCCTGTTCGGCGAGGGCGGCGCCGGAACCTGGTCCGACGGCAAACTCTTCACCCGCGTGCGCGACCCCCGCGCCGACTATGTGATGCAGTCGTTCGTGAATGCGGGCGCCGACCCGGAAATCCTGTATTTCAGCCATCCGCACATCGGTTCGGACCGACTCCCGGGAATCATTGAAAATCTCCGGAAGCGCATCGTTTCGCTGGGCGGAACGTTCCGCTGGAACACCCGCGCCGAATCGGTTCATGCCGGACCTGCCTTCCGCTCCGTGACGCTTTCCGACGGTTCGGAGCTTTCCGCGCCGTGCGCCGTGATTGCATGCGGCCATAGCGCACGCGAGTTTCTGCTGAAACTAGCCTCCGCCGCGGGGAATGTCTTCAAGGGGTTCCAGATCGGATGCCGCATTGAACACGAACAGTCCTTCATCAACGAACTCCGGTACGGCATAAAGACTCCGTGCGCGGCCCTCGGTGCGGCCGATTATCTTTATTC
>CAZHPP010000765.1:0-1583 GCA_964534535.1 uncultured Victivallales bacterium
CAAGTGATTCTGGAAAAATAAAATACCCTTCCCACTGCCGACAAAGGCAGCGGGCAGGGTGTATTTTACTTGTTATTTGCTTTGTTGAGACGAGCCGACAAAGCGGACTTTTCCAAGCCGATCATCGCACAAATAGCGTCGCGATTATATCCGGAACGCCTGTAATCTTGAACAATTAACTTCAGTTCGGCATTTTCATCCCGTACCGGATCCACAACGTGCCAGTGGTTGTCATCATTGCGGTACTGAATTTGAAAAGGCTCCCGAAGTTTCGCGCTCATCTCCCCGCGCCATTCTTCATACTGGAGCCAAATCGGCTGGTCTTGCAGATCGCCCGGCTCATCATTGTCACGATAAAGCCTGAACTTACACGCAAACGGATCCAATTTACTTTGCAGGCCACGGACTTCATTTTCCGAATTGGCATGGTGTACGATCAGAATTGCGATTCCCATAGACCTGATTCTGTTCAGCAGATGTTTGAAGTTGGCCGGTGTGGCGGGATTCTCCGTCTGAATGAATCCAGTGTAAGTATCGATCACCAGCAAATCAACCGCCAAACCGGGAGTTCCCCTGGTTTTCGCAGTTTCGATCATGTCGAGAATTTCCTGCTGGTTGTCCGGAGCGGAAAAATCCGTTGAAGAGAGGCTTAAATCCTCTACGATCAGGTTAGCCCGGCATTCCGCCAGTTTGTCCTGCGGGAAATATGCATCTTGGAACTGTTTACGCTTACGCTCAATCTGACTCTGGTTCTCGAAGTCAAGATACAGGACTTTGTGCCCTTTTTTCGGGACCGTCCACCACTTTTCAGGCAACAGCGGGACCGGGCGCGCTGATGCGTTAGCTGCCACCACGCGAGCCGCAATACTGTAGGCCAATGAGCTTTTTCCTACACTTTTTCGGGCATAGAGCATCGTTGCCTCACCTCGGATCAGGAAGGGGCGCATCACATAGTCGATTGCGTTGGGGGCGTTGTTCTCCTGTTCGACCAAGCGCAGTTGCTCGCCGCTTGAGCTCTCCTTTTCCCACCATGCCCGGGGATGCTCATTTACAGCGGTTTCCGCGTCCTGACAAAAATTTCGGAAATCTTCTTCCGATTCCAGCAAGCGAACCGCATCCGTCCTTACGGCGGGCGGTTGCTCGCGACGTCGCGTCAAAATGTCGTCGACAGAGGCGAAGTCTTGCCGCCCGTTCATTGAGGAGCGTTTCCCGGTATGATAGTCCACCGGAACTATGATGAAGGCAAGCTCAACTTCCGGCTCGTTTTCATCCAGATAATCCTTCACTTCCCTTGCCTTCAGGGTGGCGACTTCAAGACAGATGCCGGAATGGTTCGTAATCAGATAGTGGACGTTTTTCCCCTCGATCGGTTTCCAGTCCACCTGGTCGTAACGTCCGGGCGAACAAATGAAGCTGGTGAAAACAACGCCGGGAGGAGCATGGCGCTGGTTGGAGTCGGCGAGCTCCACGCTGTCGGTCAGGATGATGATTTCAGTTTCCGGATCAAGCAGCAAGTCCAGGTTATAAAGCGGCTGCCGGTCTTCCGGAACCGGTACGCAGAAAAGCTGATTGTACGGAAAGTT
>CAZHPP010000766.1:0-1576 GCA_964534535.1 uncultured Victivallales bacterium
CGGAACCATCCTGACAATCTGCGCCTCCAATAATTTTACATGGCAGTTTTTGAAAAGTCAAGCGACAAAGAAGAAAAAGCCGGGAAAAACAGAGGAAAATGCGGCAAAATCTTCAGTTTTTCCCGGAAGATTCCGGAAAACGGCCATGAATTTCATGGCTTTGCTGTTTGATATTCCGGAAAAGTCGTGTATCTTATCACGATTCCATAACGATCGGAGATAATCATGCTGACTTTGATCTGTGCATTTGCCGCCGGCATTGCCGCCGGCCTGATTTCCGGATTCTGGACCGGCGTTTCCTGGGGCGCCGCAATCGGTCTTCTCGTCTTCATGTGCATCCAGGCTTCCGCTGCCCTCGTCATCCGCTCCAAAAGCAAAAAGCTCAATGCGGTCCTCCAGGCCATCATGGAGGAGACCAGAAAGCGCATCGAGCTCCAGCAGAACCGGTTCCTCCGCACCGGCTCCCAGAACCAGAAGCAGCTCCTTGCCATCGTCCTGAAGGAACAGCGTACCGGACTCGAACAGGCCATTGCCGCATGCGATTCCTTCCGCTCCCTCTACAAATGGAATTTTTTCCTCAAAAAACAGATGAATACCATGAAAATGGCGTTCTATTACCAGATGGGAAACTTCACCGAAGTCGACCGGCTCATGCCCGACTGCGTGATTCTGGACCCCCAGACCCTCTGCATGAAGATGGCCCGCATGTTCAAACTCAACGCCACGCAGCAGGAAATCGACAGGTTCTTCAAGAAGAAATGCCGCCGTCTGAAGGCCGAAAACTATGTGCTGCCCGTTTCCCTCTATGCGTGGATTCTTGTGAAGCAGAACCGCCTTGATGAAGCCGTCAAACTCCTTGCCGCGGCAAAACTCAAAACCTCCGACGACGTCATTGCGCACAACTGGGAGGCCCTGGCCAACGGAAAGCCGAAGCAGTTCTCCAATGCCGGACTCACCGAACGCTGGTACGCACTGGCCCTCGAAGAGCCGAAAATGCCGAAAATGCAGCAGCAGAGATACGTCTACCGGTAAAACCTCCCCAACTCAAGATATCGAGGCCCCCCATGATCATCCACTGTCCGAAATGCAACGAGCCCATGAATGTCGACCGTTCCATGATCGGCAACAAAGTGAAATGCCTTCTCGGCTGCGGATTCGAATTCGTCGTCGAGGACTGGGATGCCAAGCGCCGGCAGATCGAAGCCCAGCGCACCGAACTCGAAATGAAGCTCGCCGGCGATGCCGCGCTTGCCGCGGACGCCGCACAGACGGCGGATCCGAATCCGGCAGCCGCTCCCGAAGTTTTCCGGCCTTCTGCGCTTTCCCAGCTTTTCGGAGCGCTCGGAATCCTTCAGCTCATCACGGGATTTGTGTTCATCACTCTTCTTTTCATGGATACCGCCTACATCTTTGCGGCGGTCGGCATGGTGGCCGGCGGGCTGGCCGCCTTCGGATTCGAAGCCGCGCTGAATTCCTCCGGCGAAGCCGCGTTCAACACGCGCCAGCTCCTGAAAAAGCAATAAAAATTGAATTTTTAGCGCAGGGTGCAGGGCTCTTTGAGTCCTGCCGAGGGTTC
>CAZHPP010000767.1:0-1570 GCA_964534535.1 uncultured Victivallales bacterium
AATATCCGCTTTCGCCGCTGGATTCCCCGGACAAGGTTCATCCCGGCGCCGTCCTTCAGGCGGACTTCGTGTTCATGCGGGGAATCCCCGGCGCGGCCGTCGATGCGAAGGTGACGGGACGTTCCCGCGAATTTGTCCTGAAACGCTTCACAGGACAGTTCGGCTCGAATTTCGAGAAATATGCGCCGGACGGAAAGAATCCCGTTGCTTATACGGAAAAGGACTGGCGTCCGATCCGGGCTGAAAAGAAGTTCGTGATTGCGGAGAAAGGCGCAAAATCCATGCTGGTTTTTCCGGCTCAGACACGGACCCCGGGTCGGGGATTCGTCGCGATCGGAAAACCAAAAGAGTTTGTCCCGGTCAAGCTTGCCGAAGGGGAATCCACCGGGCTCGGGATGCTGTTCGGATTTGCACGGAACGAATCGGACACGGAAAAACTGTTCGCGTTCCGGCAGGCTTCGGAGAATGTTTCCCCGGTTCAACCGCAGGACACCTCCGCGCTGCCTCCGGATATGATGCGTTCGTATCCCGTCCGCAAACCGCCGTCCATCGGGTCTTTTTCGGGATGGGACGGAATTCCGGCAATGGCTGAACGCGACCGGATCACGGACTACCGTCCGGCGGAGGCCAACAACTGGACGGGCCCGCAGGATTTGAGCTTCCGGATCTGGAGCGCATTCGATTCCGAAAATCTGTATCTCCGGATCCGCGTGCTCGACGACGAGGTCATCCAGCCCGCAAAAGGGAGCGGCATCTGGAGCGGCGACTGCGTCCAGCTCGCCTTTGACCCGCTCTGCGAGGAAAAACTTTCACCGAACATCATTCTGATCGGAATCGCCCCCACAAACCCGGTGACGGTCTGCGCCTGGACGCATCCGGACAAGGATATGGTGCGTGACGATATCTCTTCCGTGGTGAAGTCGGCGGTCCGCATCATTCCGGGCGGATACGAGTGCGAAATGGCCATCCCCTGGAATTTCCTGCATCCGTTCAAGCTCAAATACGGGAAACTCGGCTTCAATGCCGTGGTGCTCGACGGAGGAAGAAACTGGATGGGCATCACCGATGGAATCGCGGGCGGAAAAGATCCCGGTCTCTATAAGAAACTGGCTTTTCCCGGAATGGAGAAGGCTTTGTTCGCCAACCAGAAGGAACCCTCGCCCGAAATGGTGTTTCCGGATTCCGTCCTCCTGGCGGACGATGCTTTTCAGCTCGGCGCGCTGGTCTTCATCAACCGGAAGGACCTGGGGGCGGAACTGGGCGTGGAAGTCGGGGATTTCATCCGGGAAAAAGTGCCGCTCCGGGAGGGTTTCAACTCGTTCCACTGGAAATACGCTCCTGAAAAACTGGTCATGGGAGAAACGGCCGCCAAGGTATATCTGCTCAAGGACGGGAAAAAACTTCATCTCAGGGAATATCCCGTGACGCTGATCGATTCGGCCAGCCTGCTCTCGCTTGCCGGTTCGCTGGAAAAACAGAACATTGAGTTCCGGCGCAAAGTGGACGAAATCACGAAACGGTACGGGGTGCCTTCCTATTTGCTCAGCCGCAGCGCGGTCACACAGTACTT
>CAZHPP010000768.1:0-1549 GCA_964534535.1 uncultured Victivallales bacterium
CCGTTCCCGAATGCCGTACTTTGGAGACACTGAAAAAGCATCTCGCGGAGCGCCATATCGAAAACAGAAGCAGGTGTGCCGACGAGATCGCCGTACTCCGGCGCAACGCGGATGTCGGCTGCGGCGTCATCCGGGCTAAAATCAATGCGCCGGAAGGCATCGACTACAGTTTCACCTACGATGAATCCGGAAACAAGTTATTCAGTCGGGAGCACCGTACGCTCGAAGATATCCTGAACCGGCTGCAGACCGAATTGGCGCAACAACGGGAAATTCTGACCGAGGAGACGCGCCGCAATTTTGAACGCATTCTGCTTGAACAGTTCAGGGAGTCGCTGCGCAAGCGGGTCTTCGCGCTGGAACACATGCACGGACTCATCAACCGGACGCTGAAAGGACATCTCTTCGGGCGCAACACCTACAGCTTGAAGATCGAACCGCTGCCGGAATATGCGCCGCTGGTTCGGGTGGTGAAAAGCTTTTCCGATCAGACGCCGGAAAGCGCGGCGGAATTGAAGGAGATTTTTGCCATTCACGCCAATGAGATTCTGGAGACCCCGGCCAACCGGGTTCCGGATATTCTGGATTACCGCAACTATTTCCGCTACGAGATGTTGCTGCATCCCGAAGGCGCGGACGGCCGCGTCATGGACACCCGTACCAAAAGCGTCGGCTCCGGTGGAGAGCAGGCAGTCCCGAACTATCTGCTGGTGATGATGATCGCCCATCTGCTTTTCGATAAAACCGAAGGGACAAATTCGCGGATCAAAATCAATACGATTCTCTTTGACGAAGCATTTTACGGGATCGACCAACAGCGCCAGAACCAGTTGCTCTCCTTTGCCGAGGAATTAGGGCTGCAACTGATGATTGCGTCTCCGAACCAGGACGGCATCAAGCCGGAACTGGCGAATTCGACCAACGTTTTCGTCCGTAAAGACAAGGATTATCAGGTGCATCTGTTTTGCTACAACTGGCGGCGCGACACGGAACTTTTTGCCGGAGAGGATGAATTGCCGCCGGGAGCGGAGCTGGTCTGAAAATGATGGACCGCAAGGAACAATTTCTGCAAGGCCAGCAAAAGATCTTCGCGCGCGCGGAGTCACTGCAAGCGGCGGCGCACCGGGTGCTGGAGCGGTTGAGGCGCGATCCGGAAGCGAAAACGGTGACGCTGCCGCCGGAGGATCCGTTGCGTTGCCGGGAACTCTTTTTGAACTGTGTCAAGATGCGCGGCGAAAAGACAGTGCTTGATTGCCGTGCATTGCGCACATGTCTGGGAAGTGCGTGGGACGAATGGCTTCAGGCGCTGCAGCAGTCCGCCGATTACACGGTTCCGGAACAGGATCGTTCCCGTGACGATTTGTTTCATCGGCTCTGTTTTCAAATTCCCTCGATTGACTGGCGGGAATTCCGTTCGGAACTCAGAACAGGAATGGGAATTGACGTTTTGAAAGATGCGTTTTGTGCAGCCGAATATCTGACGGAGTGTCCGCCCGCCGTGGCTCCGGCGGAATTGGGAGCAAGATTGTTTCACGATTCCAAACGGCTG
>CAZHPP010000769.1:0-1546 GCA_964534535.1 uncultured Victivallales bacterium
AGATGCAGACGACGACGTCGATCTTGTCCTTCAGCAGTTTGAGAAGCTGGAGTTTGACGTTGGGGTCGAATCCGGGCAGGATTCTGGCCGCGTGGAAATCCCACGCGAGCTTTCCGCCGAATTCGAGATAGAGTTTGTTGTTGAAGCGTTCGGCGCGCTTGAGAATTTCCGCCGACTGCTCCTTCAGATATTTTTCGTTGTCGAAACCGATGGTCTTCATTCTCTTCCTCAAGATGATGATTGGGCTTGCAGACGCTGATAAAATCAAGCCGGAAATATAATGCCTGTTCCGTCGGATTTCAACCGGCGGAACAGGAAAAGTCAGCGGACCGTCTTTTTCAGTTCGTCCACCATGGCGCCGAACATCTTCATGGCGTTTTCGACCGGCGCGGGCGTCGTGAAGTCGACTCCGGCATCCTTCAGGATGTCGATCACGTCCTTCGAGTCGCCTGCCTTCAGGAACCGCAGATAGCCCGCGGTTTCGCCGTCGAGGATCATCTTCGAGAGGGCCAGCGCGGCGGAAATTCCGGTCGCGTACTGGTAGACGTAGAAGTCGTAGTGGAAATGCGGCACGCGCGCCCATTCGAACCGGATGTCGTTGTCCGGCGCGACCGCGGGACCGTGGTAGAACGAGTTCAGCGCAGAGTATTTTTCGCAGAGGGAATCGGCGGTGAGCGGTTCGCCGCGTTCGGCGGCCTCGTGGATCGCGAGCTCGAATTCGGCAAACATCGTCTGGCGGAACAGCGTCGCGCGGACCGTGTCGATCAGGTGGTTCAGCAGATAGGCCCTGTCCGCCGGATTCGACGTGCGGGAAACCATGTACCGCTGCAGAAGGACCTCGTTGGTGGTGGAGGCGACTTCGGCCACGAAAATCTTGTAGGAGGCGTAATGGTACTCCTGGGCGCGGTCGGAAAAATACGAGTGCATGGAGTGTCCGAGCTCGTGGGCGAGCGTAAACACGCTGTCGAGATTTCCGGCCCAGTTCAGCAGAAGATAGGGCGGCTGGCGGAAGCATCCGCTGGAATAGGCGCCGGAGCGCTTGCCCCTGCATTCGGGGATGTCGATCCAGCGTTCGGCGAACGCGCGGTCCAGCGCAGCGGAATATTCGCTGCCGAGCGGGGCGACCGCGCCGCGCACATCAGCAACGGCGTCCTTCCACGGAATTTCCGATTCGCTGCGCGGGACGAGCGGGCAGTGGATGTCGTACATGTCGAGCTTTTCAAGTCCGAGGCATTTCGCGCGGAAGGCGAAATAATCGTAAAGCGGCCCCATTCCGGCGCGGACGGTCGAAATCAGCGAGTCGTAGACCGAACGCGGAACATTGTCGTCCGAAAGCGAACTTTCGAGCGCGGATCTGTATTTGCGGAGCTTTGCTTCCATCACATGGGCGCGGACTTCGGTGTCCAGCACGCTCGCGAACGTGTTCTTGAACTGGCCGTAGACGGAATAGACGGCCTTGAAGGTGTCGCGGCGCACGCGGCGGTCGGCGCTTTCCAGCAGCTTGTTGTAGTTGCCGTGGGTGATTCTCAGCTCGGAGCCGGAGGAA
>CAZHPP010000770.1:0-1538 GCA_964534535.1 uncultured Victivallales bacterium
TGGATTTCCGTTTGTTTCCTGCCGTGGGGGCATGTTCTTTTCATTCTGTGACCTCCCCGCCGTATCGTGCGCTGTTTCAGTTCACTTCATTCGGCCTTGTGGTCGATGTGTCTATGCTCTGTATATGTCTGCCGCGCCACATTATCATGTATTTTTTCGCGAATTTTTCCGGTGTGTTGTCGAGGCATGCTTCTTTGATTAGCCTGTTGATCTCCGGAAGAGCCGAGAGGTAAGCGGATCTTTTGCTGATCGCCATGTGGTATGACATTATCGTGACAGGGACATCAAGGAATTTGACTTTGTTCATGACTCCCGTCGAGAAAGCCATGATGCTTCCGGCGTGCATGTTCACAATCAGGTAATCGGCTTCCCCTGCCGCGATTTTTCCGAGGCAGACATCGACGGGATAGCGTTCCACCTTAAGCTGTGTGGATGCGAAGTTGTCGAAATCCCACCCGTAGCTTTCACCGGAGCCTATGAGTCCTTTCCTGCCTTTAAGGTCGTCCCATCTTGAAAACGGGAATTCCTTTCCGTTCCTGACGCATACGACAATCGGAACATTGAGGTAGGGTTCGGAGAATTCAAAGTATTTCGCACGCTGTTCGTTCTTGAAAACGGCGACAAGCATGTCGATTTTGCCGTCCTCTGCCATTTCGACGGTTTCCTTCCACGGAGCATATCCCGCTACAAGGTAATCGACTCCCGCGCCTTCAAGCGCTATTTTTGCCATGTCAAAACCTATGCCGTGAAATTTTCCCTCCTCATACCAGTTTGCCGGAGGCGCGGAAATGTTTCCTGAAATGACCATCGGCGGTTTTTTCTCAGGTTCACTTTTGCATGCATATGAGAAGAGCAGTGCAGCGGCAGAGGCTGCGGACAACAACAGCGCAAGCGTTTTTTTCATAAGGAAGCATCCTGCTTTTTTGAATGTTTTCTGATTTCCTTAATGTAGAGACTCATTCGGATATTTCAATAGCTCCCGGACGGAAATGGAGCAGCCCTTCTCAAGAAAGACATGCGCCATTCATTTTCCTGCTGATATTTCGGTTTTTGGGTACTACGCATTCGGTTATGCATTGATATTCGTACTTTTGACGGCATTGCTGATTGCATCTTCGTATCAGAGACGGTATGTTTACGAATTGAAATGAAATTCCGCGGAGCGTAAACTGGAAATGGTCTTGAAAAGTAAAATTCAGGTCGGACGCAATCCTCTTCTTGATCTGTGTCCTTTCTGCGGAGAGCCTGCCGAAATATACTGCAGGGACGGGGAAAGCGGATGCAGAGTCAGATGCTCGAACTCCGCATGCTCTTTCAGACCGGAATCATCAGTGCCGTTCAGCTCGGAGGAACTTGCCGTGAAAACATGGAACACGCGCAAGGGCGGATGTTCCGGCGCCGACCTCAGAAAACTCAAAGATATTATCATGAGGGATTACACTGGCGAATGATCTTGCTTTTTGAAACGGTTCCCAGTATGGAGCCGTTCATATAATCAACATTGGAGAAGCTGTTTTTATGATGAAGATGTCGTTCGG
>CAZHPP010000771.1:0-1537 GCA_964534535.1 uncultured Victivallales bacterium
CCGTGCGTCGCTGGCTCCATGGAGGAATTGCAGGAATTCTGTTTATTTTAATTGCATTTGCGGTATTTTCAATTTCGTCGGATCACTTCAGCTTTGGCCTGCCGCTTCTGGCCGATCTAGGAATGGGATTGTTTGCCGGCGTTCTTTCAGGCATGCTGATACAGTTGAAGGGGTAAGATGGAATAGGATAAAGAGCATCGAAGCGCAAAGGCTTCGGTGCTCTTTAGGATTCTCGTTTCAAGGCATATGCCTGAAACGCTTTCCGCAAAGTTCGCTGTAAACTTTTTTCTTCGCGTCCGTGAATTTTTTTACACAGTACATCAAGGCACGTCAGAAATTGATAGATAATATCCCCGGAATTCTTCTGTTGCCGAAGCAAAGTCGCCAGGAACGATCACTTACCGATCGTGGCATTCGTTTTTGCAGCGAGACAATGCTGCCTGCGATGTCCTGAAATCAGCACACAAAGGCATAAAAAACTTCACTCAGGAATGCACCGATCCCAGCCTTGACGTTGCACTTGTAAACCCATAAGTCCTGTGCTATGATGGCTTTGAAATATGGAAATTTCGCCATTTTTAGATATGCGATTGTGTAAGAAAGGAGGGCTATACGGGTGAATACGATCAACAATGAAAAAGCCATGAAAAGATCGAAAACCCAAATTTGCTCCGCCCTTATGAAGCTCCTGAAAACAGAGCCCTATCACAAGATCACAGTATCACAGATATGCGCTTGCGCCGGCATATCCAGAACTGCATTTTATAAAAACTTTAAGTTCATGGACGCCGTGGTTCTCCATAAGTTGATGCAAATGGAAAAATCCTACAATAAGCAGCGTTCCCCCGATGTGGATGTCCGTTCGCATTTCACGGAATTCTTTTCTTTCATAAAAGCCAGCAGAGATTTTGACCTGCTGTTTGTCCGGAACAATCTGTCCTCCCTTTTTGAGGAACAGATCAAGACCAGCTATCTCAATTATATGGCAGAGCAGGAGGGCCGCACACTTAAGGGATTCCAGCGGGAATATCTGCCGGAATATCTTTCCGCAACCGTCGTATCTCTGCTGCGGAAATGGGCGGAGACCGGATACCGCGAGCCGCCGGAGCTGATGGCCGATATTACGGCGCGGCTGCTGGCCGGCTATCAGCGGCTTCTGCCCTTGCCTACAACGCTGTCCGGCGGCGCAGGGGCGTCCGCAGAGAGCCCGGCCAGGCTGCCTGACAACTTTGCCGACATTCTGAACAACATCCCCACGGGCGTGTGCGTGCTGTTCATGCCCGACGAGTCGCATCAGAGGATCCTTTTTGCCAATAAACAGCAAATGCGGCTGATCAGCCCCAACATGCCGGCCCCGGAAAAGATGGACCCGCAGAAGAATGCGCTCCGCGCCGCCTATTACGAAAACGCATATAACGGCGTGCACCCCGACGATCTGCAGACCGCGCTGGAAACGTTCCGGAAAAACTATAATGAAAAGCAGTTTCAGGTTCCGCCGATCCGGCTCAGGACAAGCAACGGCGACTACGTCTGGGTG
>CAZHPP010000772.1:0-1512 GCA_964534535.1 uncultured Victivallales bacterium
GACTTCACGCGATTCCCAGCCGCCGTATTCCTTTTGCAGCGCCTGCGGCAAATCCCAATGATACAAGGTGACATAGGGCGTTATCCCGTTTTCAAGCAGTCCGTCGCATAAGCGGATGTAATAATCCAGACCTTTCGGATTGACGGCACCTTTCCCTTCCGGAAAGATCCGGCTCCAGGCGACGGAAAAACGATAGGCGTTCATTCCGGCCTGTTTCATCAGCAGGATGTCTTCTTTCCAATGATGATACTGATTGCTGGTCACATTTCCCGTCGCATTATCCATAATGGCGCC
This sequence comes from uncultured Victivallales bacterium, assembly GCA_964534535.1. Lineage (GTDB taxonomy): Bacteria > Verrucomicrobiota > Lentisphaeria > Victivallales > UBA1829 > CAZHPP01. The sequence goes on from CAZHPP010000772.1 coordinate 295, forward strand.
GGGCTGTTTTTCGAATTCATTCCAGAAAGACGGCCCTTTTCCGTCTTCGCCGGCACCGCCCTCCACTTGATAAGAGGCAGTGGCCGTTCCCCAGATGAAATTATCGGGAAAATCTTTTTCGTGCTTCATGAACGAAGTGACTCCAATTAAAAAATTAATGATCCGTAGTTCGCCGGAGCGTCCCAGTTGCCGAGCATCGCCAAGGGCGACCAGGTGGAATATTCGGTAGGCAAATCGGCGATATTCCGCTCCCGGCAGAAATTGAAACGCAAATCAGTCTTATCCGTCTTCAATTCAGAGAAAGGCAGCGAAATTTCCGCTTTCCAGCCTCGATCGGTTTTCGCAGTCCGAATCTCGGCTCCCCGCAGGGGAGTCCAGCGGAACAGAACCCGCGTTTTGGACCGCGAACTCCACGCCTGGTTGTCATTCACGATGATTTGCCAGAATTTCTGGCTTTTCTCTGCATGGAGGAAGATTTCCACGCAATTGTCTTTCCAGATGTCTTCATTGCCGGAAAGATGTTTTTTATCCGTGCGGGAGAGGGACAGAGCAGGCTCGTCCATTTCCGCCAGAATGAACAACTTGTTTCCGGACGCCATGAGTTTGATTTGTCCACCGGCTTTTAAGTCCGGATTCATCCGCTGCGCCGAGCTCAGTTTCGCGGCGGGGATTTTCTCCCATTGTTCGGAGGAGGGGAAGGCGTCCCCGGCCGCCGGATGCACTTTGAGTTTGATCTGGGCGCGTCTTTCCTCTTTTCCCATGACTTCCGTGCGTTCCGCCTTCATGACCTCCACCAGATATTTCCGCAGAAGCCGGACACGTTCGGCATAGATTCCCTGTCCGGCTGTTTCGGATTCCATGCGGGCGGTCAGCTGTTCGATGTGCTGCATGACTTCGGGCGTATAGATTTGACTCCAGACCAGCTGCTGGATTTTTTCTTTGCCGGACAGGGTTTGATCCTGGTTCGCATCATCGGTTCGGATACTGCGTTCCAGCTGATTCCATTTGGTTTCAAAATAGGTGAAAAGCTCCTTGGCCGCGGCGGAGGCCGGGCCGTAATAGAGCTGACAGTAGGCGTCCAGCTCGGCGTCCACATCACGGCCGGGGTCCCACATCAGACGCATGAACATGTAAACATCCAGATTGCGGAACGTATGCGTGAGGTTGTGATTTTCCTGGAAGGCTCCGGCGGTCAGGGGACGGATTTTTCCAATATAT
>CAZHPP010000773.1:0-1511 GCA_964534535.1 uncultured Victivallales bacterium
CAGATGACTCATAATCATCGGGTCGCTGGTTCAAGCCCGGCAGGTCCCACCAGTCATCCTCACGGCCGCATCGGAAACAGTATCTCATATCCCGCCGATGCATGGGATTTGCAGACGGAGAGTGAAAAATACTTGATTTTTCACAAAGATGTGGCAAATTAACAGTCAACCCAAAAAAACAACAGTGAGGTGTTCCATGAAACTCAAGATTTCAATTCTCGCGGCCGCGGTGATGTTCTTCGCATTTGCCGCTTCCGCACAGCAGGCCGCAGCGGCGCCCGCCAAGCCCGCATCCGCCCCCTGGGAATTCTTCCAGTTCGGCGCATGGTACGGCATGCCGGACAACCAGAACGCAGTCGACGTCTACGGACTCCGCTTCGGCTTCCCCGTCTGCGGAGGAAAGGCCCCGGTCTACGGCTTTGACTTCGGCATCCTCGGTGCGGCTTCGGACAAGGCGTCCGGACTTCAGTTCGGAGTCCTTGCCTGCACTTCCGCGGAAACGAACGGCCTTCAGCTTTCCGGCGCGGCAAACGTTTCCGACACCGTGAACGGCGTCACGATCGCGCCCGTCACCGTGACGGGACGCGCCAACGGCGTCCAGATCGGCGCTGTCAACGTTTCCAAAAAGACCGGCTTCCAGATCGGACTGGTCAACGTGATCGAGGACGGCTGGATTCCGGTCTTCCCCGTGATCAACTTCAAGTTCTGAACCTAAAAGGAGTTCCTTTCCATGAAAAAAATGCTTGTTTTCGCATTCGCGTGCGCCATGACGCTCGGAGCCGTTTCCGCCGCTGAAGTCACCGTCGCGGTTGCTCAGGCTCCCGCTCCGCAGCAGCAGAAAAAGCCCGCCGATCCCTTCGATTATGAAACGCCCGTCTACAAGACCTGGACCCCGATCCAGATCGGGATCTTCCCGGCCGTTCCCTCCTATGTTTCGGATTCGCACGTTGTCGGAATCAAGACCGGCTGGCCGATCGTCTCCGGCAGCAGAAGCTTCGTCGAAGGATTTGAATCCTCCTGGATTTATTCCGGCACGGATTATGTCGACGGACTTCAGGCGAGCATCTTCATGTCGCTTGCACGGAACATCCGCGGTGTCCAGGCGGCCATTGCACTCTGCTTTGATACCCGCACGCTTCAGGGGGTCCAGGCCTCCTGCGTCTACAACAACGGCGGCGACATCATCGGACTTCAGGCCGGCGGCTTCAACATTGCGCGCTCGGTCGAAGGCTTCCAGCCCGGCGTTGCCGGCAACATCACCCGCCGCATGAACGGCTGCCAGATGGGACTCTTCAACGCGGCCGGAACACTCAGCGGTGTGCAGATTTCCGGCGTCAACGTTACCGGCGAATGCAAGAAGTCCTGCTTCCAGTTCGGTCTCGTCAACGTGGCGGGCGGGAAGCGCGGTGTCCAGTGCGGACTCATCAACGTGATCGAAGACGGCGCGGTTCCGTTCCTGCCCTTCTTCAATATTTCGCTCCGGAGCAACGATTCCATACCTCTCCGGCGAC
>CAZHPP010000774.1:0-1505 GCA_964534535.1 uncultured Victivallales bacterium
AACTGCGGCGGACACGGTCTTTTCCTGAAAACGGAGGACCTTGCCAAGGTCGCCCAGCTTCTTCTGAATCGCGGGAAACTCGATGAAAAAGCGCTGATACCGGAGGATTATCTGGCGGAAGCGACCCGCAAACAGTCGGACAACTCGATGAACCAGCTTCCGGACTGGAAATGCGGATACGGATATCAGTTCTGGATCAGCCGCCACGGTTACCGCGGCGACGGTGCGAGCGGGCAGTATCTGATTGTTCTACCGCACGAGGACGTGGCAATGGCGGTCAATTCGTGCCTGCCGGACATGAACCGGATTCTGGATATTCTCTGGGATGCGCTCCTTCCCGCTCTTCAGGAGGGGGCTCTGCCGGAAGACGCCGGAAAGCATCGCGAACTGGAGCATCTCCTGGGGGCTCTATCCGTTCCGACCGCGCGGGGCAATCTGGCGAAACGCCGTTCCTCGGCCCGTTTTGAGTTTGAATCCAATACGGACGGAATTACCGCCTGTTCCGTCGAATTCGGAGAAAAGGAATGCGCCCTGACGTTCTTCAATACGGATCCGCGGAAGACCGAACAGCTGAGGGCCGGATTCGGGTTCCATTGTATGAGCGTCTTCCGGCTCAGCGATATTTTCCCGCATCCGGTCGCAGCGTCCGCCGCATGGACTTCGGACGAAGTCCTCGAGATTCATTCCTTCTGCAGCGATACGACTTTCCGCGATGTCTACCGGATCGACTTCAACGATCCCCTGACGCCGGTCATCAGGAAAAGCTCGTGTTCCACATTCCGTCCGCTTCTCTGTCCGCTGTTCCGGAAACAGAAAGCATGACGGACGGATTCCGTATGCCGTTCATGCCGACCCGCCGTTCTTCAGAAGCCATTTTGCAAGGACTCGGACAAGAACGGGAATCAGAATGGGTTTGGAGATGAAGTCGTTCATGCCGGCCTCAATACAGCGGCTCTGGTCGCTCTGCATGACATGGGCCGTCATGGCGATGATGGGGATTTTCGGATTCTTCACGGAAGCCTGCGGATGGCGGATCCGGCGCGTCGTCTCATAGCCGTCCATTTCCGGCATCTGCAAGTCCATCAGGACAAGGTCGTAGTCCATTTTTTCGAGACAGCAGACCGCCTCCCGTCCGTTGGATACGGCATCGGTCTGCAGACCGAATTTCTTCAATATGGCGGTCGCGACGATCTGGTTGGTTACGATATCCTCGACCAGCAGAATCCTGCCTCCCCTGGACGCCAGCGCGTCCGCAAGCCCGCTGATTGCAGAAAGATCTCCACATGACGGGAGATTCATGCCGTCCCGCGAGTTCTCGTCCCTTCCGGCTGCTTTTCTGGCCAGGAGTCCGGCGATTGAACGTGAAAGGGCGAGATGATGCAAAGGCTTGTTCAGACAGAGTGAAAAACCGAATTTTTCAGGCTGAGCGAAATTCGGGATGCCTCTTGAAGAAGAAAGCAGTATCACTGAAAGCGTTTCCATTCCGGGGGCTTCCTTGAGAACGC
>CAZHPP010000775.1:0-1504 GCA_964534535.1 uncultured Victivallales bacterium
TCTACGGAACATCTACGGTTCGGGGATTCCCGTCATGCCGCGGTTACCCGCAATTCGACCGTGTTTGCGGACCTGGCGTCCCGACGCACCCTCTATGTCAGACATGAATCCGGGCCGGAGAGCAGGCGTCTGCTCGAACCGCTGTTCAGCGATTCCGAGAAACGGCATCTGGAGTCCGTCTGCGGAAGAGGCCTTTTCACGGGCGGCCGGATTTGCGGATACCTGATCTGCGTCACGGAAACGGAGGAAGCGGAACTTTCGGACGGCGACAGGGCGTTCCTGGAGTCGGCCGCCGGCATGCTCGAGCTGATGCTGGAGCGCGGCGCCGCCCGCGCCCGCATCCTTCATGGACTCGAACAGGCGCGCTCGGCCGACCGCGCGAAATCATATTTCCTGGCTTCCATGAGCCATGAAATCCGCACGCCGCTCAACGCCGTGATCGGGTTTGCTGAACTGCTCAAGGATTCGACCCTTTCCCCGGAAATGCAGAAGGACTATCTTTCCGGAATCTTCAGCGCCGGCAACGCGCTTCTCGCCCTCATCAACGACGTCCTCGACCTTTCCAAGCTCGAGGCGGAGCAGATGGTGTTCACGCCCGTCGAGACAGATTTCGGCCAGCTTGCGGAAGAGGTGATCGGGGTCTTCCGCCAGAAGCGCATGGAAAAGAGGCTGGAGTCCGTCGTCCGGATCGAGCCCATGCCGGACATCTTCATCGACCGGCTCCGCCTGCGGCAGATTCTGTTCAACATCATGGGCAACGCGATCAAGTTCACGGAAACCGGCTCCATCACGTTCCGGGCCGCGTTCCACAAGGATTCTGCGAACGAGGGCACACTGGCCTTCAGCATCATCGACACGGGCATGGGAATTCCGCTTTCCGACCAGAAACTCATCTTCGAACCGTTTGTCCAGTCGCATGTGCTCCGCGGCACGAACACGGCGAACAACGGCACGGGGCTGGGGCTGGCCATCGTCAAGCGGATGCTTTCCCGGATGAACGGGGAAATCGCCCTGATGAGCGAACCCGGCAAGGGGTCCAATTTCATGGTTGCCGTCCACGGAGTCCGGTTCACCGAGAAGGCACGGAACACGGAAAAGGAAGCTGAACCGGGCGAACTCCGCAGCCTTGCCGGATTCACGGTTCTGCTGATTGATGACGTGGCCATGAACCTCAAGGTGCTGGCCGCCATGGTTTCCAGGCTCGGCGCTTCCGTCCTGACTGCCTCCGACGGGAAGCAAGCGCTTGAAATCATCGGGAAAAACATCCCCGGCGCCGTGCTGACCGACCTCTGGATGCCCGGCATGAGCGGCGCGGAACTGGCCGACAGGATCAGGCGTCTGCCCGGATGCGCGGAACTGCCCGTGATCGCCGTCACGGCCGACGTCGAAAGTCAGAACACCTTCAGCATGAAGTCGTTCACGTCGGTCCTGACGAAGCCCGTCACGATTGAAAAGCTGAATTCGCTGTTCCGTTCCAACGGCCCGGTGTTCCGCGTAAAACAAA
>CAZHPP010000776.1:0-1503 GCA_964534535.1 uncultured Victivallales bacterium
TCCGAAATTGTAAGAATAATTCGTATGCTTGTACACATGAAAAATGTCGATCGGCTGATAATAGGACGGACAGAAGAAAGCTTTCAGTTTTCCGGCATATTTCCCGTTATAATATTCTCCGCTGCCCTGGCCTACATCAAGCCCGGCATACCTTTCCGCCAGGATGCTGCACCATTTGCTTTCGTTTCCGTAGGTGGAAACGGCAACTTTCCCGGCGCAGTCGTAGCACGCGGGAAGGAAATCCTCCGAATCGGCTTCATACATGCCGACATAGTACCCGAGAGTCTTCAGCTGGTTGGTGCATGAAATGCCTCTGGCCGATTCCCTTGCCTTGTTCAGCGCCGGCAGAAGCATGGCCGCAAGAATCGCGATGATCGCAATCACGACCAGGAGCTCTATTAATGTAAAATTGCCGTTTTTCCGGGGAACTCTGTCCGGAGTCCCCGCCGATGCAGCTCTGTTTCCCATTTTTCTTCCCTTTATTTTATTGAATGCCGTTTTTCCCGGGACTGTCGTCCTTCCCGGAATTTTATTTTCCCAGTTCTTTTTTCAGCGCATCCAGCAGCGCCGTGCCGAGCTTTTGATCCGGCTCCAGATAGCTGCCTTCCGTCCATTCGTTCCATGCATTGATGAACATGATCCGTTCCGGTTCCGGACGCGTCTTCAGCAGCGCGAGAGTCTCCGCAACCGTCTTCCCGAACGTTTTCCCGTCCGCTTCCATCACAGGAAGCCATGGATACCCCGGCTTGCTGTCGTAGATCTCCGACTGAACACAGCGCGGACTCGAATCCCAGCCTGCCGTCACAACCGGATAATATGCCGCAGGAAGCGTTTTCATGGCCTTCCCCGCAATCCCGAGATAATTCTCCGACACCTTCTCATAATCCATCACGGGAAAATCCGAAAACCACTGCTTCCCGATGCAGCAGTCGTTGTAGCTCGTGTAGGAATTAAAACCGACTTTCCGCGCCCAGTCGCCCTGCGGACACTCCGAGTATGCGGGGTGCGAATCCAGCACGTCAAACCAGATCCCGTTCAGGTGAACGCCCGGAAGCCCCGCTTTTTTCGCCTTCTCGCGGAACAGCGCAATTACGTCCGCCGTCGCATTCACCCCGCCCATCTGCCCGATGAACCGGTTCACGGCATAAATGGAAAAGTACGGGAGTCCGTTCACGCGCCAGTATTCCGGCTTCGTCAGAAAATTCTCAATGACGTAATCCCACACGCAGCCGACGGTTTCAAAGCGCGCCGTCCAGGGGAAATCGGTCGGAAAATGCTTCGTGTCGCGGTTCCCCGGATGAAAGTTCTGCCAGTCGTGGTTTGCCCACATCAGCGCGAATTTGAGCCGGTTCCGGTTCGGCGCCTTCAGAAATCCTTTCGTCAGTGCGCGTTCGAGAAACGGTCCTTCATACCAGTACCAGTCGAACACGAACGCGTCGATCCCGTGGTCCGCCGCGGCGTCGATCTTCTTCGCCATGACGGCGGGATCGGATTCGTCCTCAT